>CATPCO010000210.1 GCA_955652925.1 uncultured Xanthobacteraceae bacterium
CCCGATCCCCTGCGCCGATCAAAGCGACCCGCCCGGATTTCCCCGTCCGGGCGGGTCAGTTTTTTCAGCCCCTCAGTTATTTTTTCAGCCTCTTAAAAAGCTGCTGTCGCTCTTTCGCCACGTCAAAGCGAAAAATTCCGCGCGTGCGAATCAGCGTGTTTTCTGGGCACAACCGCAGCGCGTGCGCAGTCCGTAATTGTGTGTGCACGTTTGTCGCGCGACGATCGCTATCGCGCGATTCGCTCTGGAATCTCCATGTCCTACTGGCCTTCCTCGCAAGCGCTCGAACTCGCGGCTCGCAAATGGCGAGCTCTTGCGGAACGGCGTCGTGCGCATTTTGTCGAGCTTTATCATAGCGGGCGCTGGAAACGTTATTACAGCGAGGAGCAGTTCCTCGTGCGCTTGCGAGAAGCCATTCGGGTGAGCGAGCGCTGGGCCGAGATCGCCCCCTCCCTTGCCCGGCCGAGCACGGAAGTTGAGACGGCGGCCAGCACGGCGGCGGCCGCTGCGGTCGAGCCGGTGCGCACCGCGGCCTGATCATCAAAGCTCTTGCCTCGTGATAGAATGGCGCCATGACCGTCAATCCACCTACCGTTTCCGAGCAACCAGTGCATTCGAGTGGCTATCGAGCGCTCGCCCGCTTTTTCGGCGGTCCGCCGTTATCCGTGATCTTCCGGCTTGTCCTGCTGTCGATCCTCATCGGCGTGATTCTCGAAGTGCTGGGACTCGATCCCTGGAACATCCTCGCCAGCCTGCGAAGTCTCCTCTTGCGCATCTGGGACATGGGCTTCGACGCGATACGCTGGCTGTGGCGCTATCTTCTTTTGGGCGCCGCGCTTGTGGTGCCGATCTGGCTCCTCATCCGCCTCTCGCACGTCATTCGGCGACGGTGAATCCCTCCCCAACGCAACCCGGGCAAGCCCGACTCGCGGTGGCGCAGCGACTACACCGGCCAGGGCTCGGCAGTGATCGCGGCCGCGTCGGCGCCGACGAGATCATCGATTCCGTTGCCTGCCTTTTGGCGCACAGCGCTCGCCAGGTCGGATTTGATGCTGTTGATCAGGCGCAATCCATGAAAAACAAGCGCGGAGTAGACTTGGATGAGGCTCGCCCCCGCTCTGATTTTGGCGAGCGCCGCGTTACCGGAATCGATGCCGCCAACGCCGATGAGGGGAAAGGCACCTTCGACCCGGACATAGGTCTCCGCCAGCATCCGCGTCGCCAGCGGAAATAACGGGCGGCCGGAGAGCCCGCCCGCCTCGGCTGCGATGGCCCGGTCTCCCAGCTTCGGCGGACGTGCCACGGTCGTGTTGCCAACAATCATTCCGTCGGTGCGGTGGCGGCGGGCAGCGCCGACGATATCGTCCAGCTCGCCGAGCGTGAGATCGGGTGCGATCTTGATCAGCACAGGCACGATCCCAGCCGTTGCGCGCGCGCGCGCTTGCGTTTCCATCACTCTTTCGAGCAATGTGTCCAGCATTTGGCCCTGCTGGAGATCGCGCAGTCCCGGAGTGTTCGGGGACGAGACGTTCACGGCAAAATAACCCACGACCGGAGCAAAGGTCTCGATCAGGCGCACGTAGTCGCCGATGCGGTCTGCGCTGTCCTTGTTGGCGCCGATATTGATGCCGATGATGCCGCCCCGATCGGCGCGCGCGGCGAGCCGCCGCAGGACGGCATCGGCACCTTCGCTGTTGAAGCCCAGCCGGTTGATCACGCCTTCATCACGCGGCAGCCGAAACACGCGCGGCCGCGGGTTGCCGCCCTGCGGGCGCAACGTGACGGTGCCGACCTCCACGAAACCGAAGCCCAGGCGCAGCAATGGATCGGGCACTTCGGCGTGCTTGTCGAAGCCCGCAGCCATGCCCACGGGATTGCGAAAATTAAGCCCGAAGGCGCGCACCGCAAGCGCCGGATCGTCCCGCGTGAGCTTGACGTGAGGCGGCAGCCGCAACGCCGTGATCGCGAGCCGATGGGCGCTCTCCGCATCAATCAACCGGAGAACCGGCCGCACGAACGGCTCAATCAGGCTGATCACTGCAACGGCTCCGCAAACACGTGCCGGCCATCGCAGCCGAGCGCAAGCGGCTTTGCCCACAACACGGCGCTCAGCGGCAATACCCCGTAAAGATGCGGAAAGAGCGCGCCGCCCCGCGAGATTTCCCACTTGAGCGCATCGCCGAGCACCGCGGCGTCGGCCGCGATCAGCATCAGATCAGTTTCTCCGGCAAAATGAATTGCCGCGGTCTCGCGCACTTGCGCGGCCGTGGAGAAATGGATGAATCCATCACGCGCATCAACCGGCGCGCCCCGGAAAACGCCTGAGCGCTCCGCCTCCTCCCATCCAGCCCGATCGCAAATCTTATAGATGATTCTGGTCATCGTGCCGCCCCGATCATAGACCAGTCCTTGCAGGTGTTTATGGTCGGAGATTGGCATGCATCGACGTGACGCTTTGAAGTGGCTCGGAGGACTCGCAGCCTGCCCTCTGTGCGCGAGATCAGTCTTCGCGGACGCGCATTGGAGCTATGAAGGTTCCGACGGGCCGCAAAAGTGGGGGGAGCTCGACCCCGCCAATCGCGTCTGCACGGTCGGCTCCCAGCAATCGCCCATCGACATTGGCGATACGATCCGCGCCCAGCTTGCTCCGCTCAAGATCACCTGGGACAAGAGCTGCGACACGATTGTCAACAACGGCCATACGATCCAGCTCAACCTGGGCCAGACCAGCGTGCTCGGATACGGCAACGCCAACTACCGTTTGGTGCAGTTCCATTTCCACCACCCAAGCGAGCACCTCATCGGCGGCAAGAGCTCTGCCATGGAAGTCCATTTCGTGCACGCCAATGCGGGCGGCTCGCTGGCTGTGATCGGCGTGCTGATGACCGCCGGACGGACCAATCCGGTCTTCAACAGGATTGTTTCCACAATGCCGGAAAAGGAAGGTCCGCCGGTCAACGCGGATGGCGCGATTAATCCCAACGGCTTGCTTCCGGCGGCACGCGGTTATTACCGCTATTCCGGATCGCTCACGACCCCGCCTTGCAGCGAGACGGTCGATTGGCTGCTGCTTACTGATCCGATCCAGGTGGCGGACGTCGACATCGCCCGCTTTGCCAAGCTCTATCCCATGAATGCCCGCCCGGTGCAGAAGGCGAACCGGCGTTTTGTGTTGCGCTCGGCGTAGAGCGCGCAATCACCCCTGGGCGTGCCAGAACAGCCATGCGGCGCGCACGAGATAGACCGCGCTGATCGCAAAGATGATCGCTCGCGTCCACCGGCGATAGCCATGGTCGGTCATGCGCTCGATGACATAAGGGGCCAAAGACGTGCCGGCGATCGCCAGCAGGATGCCCGGAGCGAGCCCCGCCATTGGCAGATCGCCCATTCCCGCGAGCGAGCCGAAATAGAACATGCGCACGATATGGCTGAACGTCTGCGCGACCGCCTTGGTCGCATTGGTGGTTTTGCGATCCAGCCTGCTCTTCTGGAAGAAGATATCGAGAAACAAGCCGCCCACGCCTGCGATGATCTGAACGACAGTCGTCACCAGCCCAGTGAAGAACGGGACGCCCGGGCGCTGGATGTCGGGACGAACGGCCGCGGGCAGCGCCTCGATCGCGAACGGCACTAATCCGAGCGCCAGGTACACCGTCGCCTTGTCGGGAACGAACGCGATCATCCACATGAACGTAAAGGAGATCAGAGCTCCCAGGAGATAGGCGCCGAAGATCGGCCACAGCACGTAATGGCGCCATTGCACGACCCGCCAGCCGTTGGCGAACAGCTGGATGATGGAGAATACGATCATTCCCGTTGCGACGTCGAAATAGTTGAGCAGCACTCCAAGCAGGATCATCCCGCCGGCCATTCCGAAGATGCCGGAGATGAAAGACGAGCAAATGATCGTCGCGCCAATGATGGCGAGAGCGGCGGGCGTCATTTCATTGCGGCGTAGTCAGGCCGATCGCGCCAGCGCGCCGTCGATCATGTCGATGGTGTTCTGCACGCCATACACGGCAACGAACGAGCCAAAGCGCGGGCCTTTCTCCTGGCCGAGCAGGACCTGATAGAGCATGTTGAACCAATCGAGCGCCACACCCGGCTTGCCGTCCCTGGTCTTGATCTTGCCGCTCTTGTCGAGGAACGGCTCTCGCCGGCCGACCTCGTAGACTACCTCCTGAATTTGCGACGCGGTTGCGCCGGCGGGAAGCTGCGCGAGCGCATCGCGTAGATCCATGAGGGCTGCGCGCTCGCTTTCTCCCGGCTCGCGGAATTTCTTGTGCGGCAGCACGAAGTCGCGAAAATAGTGAATGGCATAGCCGACGAGCGCGTCGAGCTTGGGATGGGTTTGCGGCGTCACGCCGGGACGGTAACGGCCGATGAACCCCCACAAGATCTCGGCGTTTTCCGCGTTGGAGGACGCGACAAGGGTGAGCAGCATCGAAAATGAGATCGGCATTTCCGCCTTGGGCGGATGACCGGAATGGATGTGCCATACGGGATTGGCAAGACGCTGCTTGGCGTCCTGGCGCTCGTAGGCTTCAAGCAGCTGCTCGTACTCGTCGACGTGGCGGGGTATGACATCGAAATAGAGACGCTTTGCCGCCTTCGGCTCGCGATACATGAAGAGCGAAAGCGACTGCGGGCTCGCGTAACGCAGCCATTCTTCAATGGTGAGACCATTCCCCCGCGACTTGGAGATTTTCTGCCCCTGTTCGTCGAGGAACAGCTCGTAGATGAACCCTTCCGGAGGCGAGCCGCCAAGCGCGCGACAAATCTCGCCGGAAAGCTTTACTGAATCGATCAGGTCCTTGCCGGCCATCTCGTAATCGACAGCAAGCGCGAACCATCGCATGGCCCAGTCGGGCTTCCATTGCAGCTTGGCGCGACCGCCGCAGACGAGAGTCGTGACGCGCTCCTTGCTCTCGGGATCCTCGTAGGTGATCGTGCCGGCATCAGCATCATGCGCCAGGATCGGGACCTGCAGCACCGCGCCGGTTCGTGGCGAGATCGGCAGGAACGGCGAATAGGTCTGCGCCCGCTCCTGGCGCAGTGACGGCAGCATGATCGACATGACCGTGTCGAACCGCCGCAGCACTTCCAGCAGCGCGCGATCGAAGCGTCCGGACATGTAGCATTCGGTCGACGAGAGGAACTCGTAATCGAAGCCGAACTGATCCAGAAACGAGCGCAGGCGCGCGTTGTTAGCGGCGCCGAAGGATGGGTATCCGCTGGAGAAAGGATCCGGTATGCGCGAGAGCGGCTGACCGAGATGGGCGGCCATCAGGTCGCGGTTCGGCACGTTGTCGGGAACCTTGCGCAGCGCATCCATGTCGTCGGAAAACGCAAGCAGCCGCGTCTTCACCTTGTCATCCGTGAGCACGCGAAAGGCATGGCGGACCATGGTGGTGCGGGCGACCTCCCCGAACGTTCCGATATGGGGAAGCCCGGAAGGACCGTAGCCGGTCTCGAAGATCACCTCGTCCTTGGGATGCCGCTTGAGGCGCGCCACAATCTTGCGCGCTTCCTCGAACGGCCAGGCGCTGGAGCTCTCGGCAATCTCCCGCAGCTCGTAGACCGGAGCTTCGATGGTGCTTGACATCACAGCCGCACGTCAAAATCAAAATGGACTGATCGGAAAATAGCGCAACCACAGGTCGGTGAAACGGCCCTGCTCCCATACCCGGAACAGCGCCCAGTTCATCGCGAGCCGCATGAGATCATTGCCCCGCTTGACTGCGATGCCAATGCCTTCACCGAAATAGCGGCTATCCATGTAGGGGCCGCCGCGGAACCCGCAGCAGTTTTCCGAATCGGTGCCGTTGAGCCAGAACGCGAGCGAGATGGCATCCCCGAACAGGAGATCTACGTCGCCTCGGCGCAGTGCCAACCGGGCGACGTCCGCACTGGGGTAAGAACGTATATCGGCTTCGGTGAATAAGGCCTTGAGATAGGCCTCGTGCGCGGTGCCCGCGACAACCGCGACTTTCTTCCCTTCCAGCCGCTCCGGCAGCGCGTCATCGATGGGTGAGTCGCGTCTGGTCACAAATCGCGCCGGGGTGCGGTAATACGGATCGCTGAAATCGACCTTGGTGCGCATCTCAGGCGTGGTTGCGATCGAGGCGATGGCCGCGTCCCCCTGGTTGGCGTTGAGCGCAGTAACCAGGGTTTCGAACTTGCGCATCTGAATCGTGCAGGCGAGCTTGAGCTCCTCGCACATCATGCGCGCGAGGTCGACATTGAAACCTTGGGGATTCCCGTCCGCTCCGGCGAAATTGAAGGGCGGGTAATCGATCTCGGTCAGGAACCGGATCGCGCTCACACGGGAAAGATCCGGCTTCTCCGGCCGCCGGCGCGGATCCCAGAAACCGGGCACACGCACATCGCCGGTGCCGAGCTGCGCCTCGGCCTGCTGGCCGCCGACCAAAAAGGCCGTGACCACGCAGATGACGACCGAGAGGAAGAGCTTTCGAACGAGGAGTGTCACGCGCAGTAGCCTGGATGGGCAGCATGTAGGTTGGGTCGAGCGCTTGCGAGACCCAACATCGTCACATGTACCGGCGCAGATCGGCGGCCGCGGCTTCGGTCGTGCGCTTGAGGCTGAAGGTGGAAACAAAGCGGCCGTCCTTATCCATGAGATAGATCACCGCCATGTGATCCATGGTGTAGCCGCCGTCGTCCAGAGGAACTTTCTTGTAATAGGCTCGATAAGCCTTGGCGACCGCCGCGATTTGGGCGGGGTCACCGGTGAGCCCCTCAACGTGCGGATCAAAGTTGGACAGATAATCCTTCATCACGGCCGCGGTGTCGCGCTCCGGATCAACGGTAATGAACAGGGCACGGGCTCGGTCGGCGTCCGGGCCGAGCGCGCGCAGCATTTCCGATATCTCAAACAGGGTCGTGGGACAGATGTCGGGACAGTGGGTATATCCAAAAAACACCAGGAATGGATGTCCTTTGAAATCCTCGTCGGTCACTGTTCGACCATTCTGATCCGTGAGCCGGAAGGGGCCACCGATGGCGGCAACCTGCTGGACGGCAGGGCCCGCAAGCAGGAGCGCAAGGCCGGCGCAAGCCACCAGGCCGGCAAGGAAGGCCACGCTGATGGCAAGGATACGGATGTTGCGCACAGTCACGGTTCTTTGCCCGAGCAGAGAGCCTTCACAAACATGCTGCGATGCCAGCCGCGATCATGTCAAAGAACACAGCCGCGCCGTATTGCGCCCATAGCACAAGCGTGCCTCCCAACAGAATGCCCATCGCCCCCGCGATAACGAGGAGCGAGCGGGGAAATCGAGACGATCGCACCGTTTCGGAGGCGGCTGTCTGCATGGGTCGGCACCGTTGAACGGTCCACACATAGGG
>CATPCO010000211.1 GCA_955652925.1 uncultured Xanthobacteraceae bacterium
GACCTGGATCAAGTCCGCGGGTGACGCCTAACACCGCCATGCCCGCAACGCCGCACGACCTTTTCGCCTTCCTCGATAAGCTCGGGATTGCACATAAGACCGTCACCCACCCCCCGCTGTTTACGGTCGAGCAGTCGCGAGCGCTGCGGGGAAAAATTGCGGGCGGACACACCAAGAATCTCTTCCTCAGGGACAAGAAGGGAATGCTCGTCCTCCTCTGCGCCCTGGAGGATGCGGTGATCGAGCTCAAATCCCTGCACCGGGCACTTGGCGCAAACGGCCGATTTTCCTTTGGCTCAGCCGAGCTCCTGCGCGCGACCCTGGGGGTGGAGCCCGGGGCGGTGACGCCGTTGGCCGCGATGAACGATCGCGAGCTCCGGGTGACTGTGATCCTCGAGGCCAGGCTGATGGAGTGCGAGATCATCAACTGCCACCCCCTGGTCAACACAATGACCACGTCCATTGCGGCAGCGGACCTCGTGCAGTTCCTCGCAGCCACCGGCCATCCGCCACGGGTGGTTTCACTCGCGCCAGCGCCTGGGCCGGCGCCGGAATGGAGTTCTTGATTGCAATCACCCCCGAAAGCCCCATCTAATCCGGCATAACATGACGGTTTCGGCCCGCAAGACGGGGAGCAACCGGTGCCCGTGCCGGTAGCGGAACGGGGGTTTGCAAATGATGCAAGGATGCACGCGATGACCATGCTGCAGGGTGGCGACGCGGCGGCGAATGCCGTCGTCAGGGACACGACGACCCAGACCTTCGTGAAGGACGTCATCGAGGAATCGAAGCGCCAGCCCGTGCTGGTGGACTTCTGGGCGGAATGGTGCGGGCCCTGCAAGCAGCTTGCCCCGGTGCTGGAAAAGGCGGTGCGTGCCGCCAAGGGCAAGGTCAAGCTGGTCAAGATGAATATCGACAAGCACCCCTCGATCCCGGGGCAGCTCGGGATTCAGTCCATCCCGGCCGTTTTCGCCTTCGCGAACGGCCAGCCGGTCGACGGCTTCCTCGGGGCGCTGCCGGAGAGCCAGGTCACCGCCTTCATCGAGCGGGTGACCAAGGACCGGCTCGGAGGCGAAGAGACGGACCTGCTCAAAAGCGCGGATGAGGCACTGGCGCAAGGCGACGCCGCCACCGCCGCCAATCTCTATGCCCAGGTGCTGGCGCAGGACAGCGGCAACGTGGCGGCGCTGGCAGGGCTCGCGCGCAGCTATGTGCGCACCGGCGCGATCGAGCAGGCCAAACAGACTCTCGCGCTCGTACCGGAAGCCAAGCGCAACGACGCGGCCGTGGCCGCCGCGCGCGCCGCGCTCGATCTCGCCGAACAGGCCAAGGCAGTAGGTCCCCTCGCAGAGCTGGAGAAGAAGGTTGCAGCCAATCCACTCGACCATCAGGCGCGGTTCGATCTCGCGGTCGCGCTCAACAGCAAGGGGCGCCGGGCGGAGGCGGTCGACAACCTGATCGAGATCGTCAAGCGCGATCGCCAGTGGAAGGAGGACGGCGCGCGCAAGCAGCTCGTGCAGTTCTTCGAGGCATGGGGCCCGACGGACGAGGCAACCATCAACGGCCGCAAGCGGCTCTCCTCGATCCTGTTCTCGTGATGGATCGAGCGGTGGCGCGATCCGTCGTTCCCGGGCGCCGTCGAGATCAGAGCCCGGAATCCGGTGACCAGCGTGCCTTGTCATTAGCCGCTGTGGTTACCGGATTCCCGGCTCCCTCGCTGCGCTCGGTCCCGGGAATGACGCCCGGATAGGATGCGAGGGCGACCATGCCGACGAATGCGGTTTACGAGAAGCCGGAGGACCTCGTCGATGTCATTCCGGTTTTTCCACTGCCCGGCGCGCTGCTCCTGCCGCGTGGACAGATGCCGCTCAATATTTTCGAGCCGCGTTATCTCGCCATGGTCGATGACGCTCTGCGGGCAGGACATCGGCTCATCGGCATGATCCAGCCCGATGCCGCCCATCCCGGCCTTGAGAACAAGCCCAATCTCTACACAATCGGTTGTGTCGGCCGCATCACCCAGATCGCAGAGACCGGCGACGGCCGCTACCTGCTACAGCTCACCGGCATCGCGCGTTTTCAAGTCGAAGACGAGCTGAGCGTCGATACCCCCTACCGTCAATGCCGCGTGAGCTACTCGCCTTTCACCGGCGATTTCCAGGCGCGCAAGGGAGAGGACGAGGTCGACCGTCCGAGCCTCCTGCGCGCGCTCTCCGATTTCCTCAAGGCCAACGATCTCAAGGCCGACTGGGAAGGCATCGAGAAGGCCCCGAATGAAGCGCTCGTCAACGCGCTCGCGATGATGTCTCCCTACGGGACCGCCGAGAAGCAGGCGATGCTGGAAGCACCCGATCTCAAGACGCGCGCGCAAATCCTGGTCGCGCTGACCGAGATCGAGCTTGCCAAGAAAACAATGGGCGGCGAAACGCCGCTCCAGTGAGCGCGAAGCACGTTGCAGGAAAGACGCTGTCAAGTTGCTCACGACTTGCTACAAGGCGGCGCGATAAGAGACGCGTGGGCACGGCGCGCAAAAAGCGCGCCTTTGCCCACCCTACAAATCGATCAACATCGAGTTGGAGTGAATGCCATGGCCAAGGAAGAGCTGCTGCAATTCGATGGCACGGTGACCGAGGTTTTGCCCGACGGCAATTATCGGGTTACGCTGGACAACAATCATGAGCTTCTCGCCTACATGTCCGGCAAGATGCGCAAATTCCGCATCCGCACCGGCGTCGGTGATCGGGTCGTGGTCGAAGTCTCGCCTTATGATCTTTCCCGCGGCCGGATCAATTTCCGCCACAAATCGGAGCGTGGAGCGGAGGCGACGCCCGCTCGTCCCAGCAATTTCCGCCGCCGGTGAGCGCAAAGCGTTCGACGGCACGCTCATTATTAACGGTCGCGCGGCACAGAAATTGGGAGTGCGCCATGAATAGTTCATCGCCCGAGCGGCCGGCCGGAGGCGTCGACCCGAAGCTCCTGGAAATTCTGGTCTGCCCGCTCACCAAGGGTCCGCTCGAATACGATGCGGAAAAGCAGGAGCTGATCTCGCGCGCGGCCAAGCTCGCCTATCCCATCCGGGACGGCATACCCATCATGTTGCCGGAGGAAGCGCGGCGGCTGGATTGAGCGCTCGCAAGGGGAAGGAAAACGCATGATCAAGATCTGGGGGCGCAACACCTCCGTCAACGTGCAGAAAGTGATGTGGGCGGTGGGCGAGCTTAAGCTTGCGCACGAACGCATCGATGTTGGCGGCGCATTCGGAAAGAACCGCGAGCCCGCTTACCTCGCCATGAATCCCAATGGCCTCGTCCCCACACTGGAAGAGGACGATTTCATCCTCTGGGAATCCAATACCATCGTGCGCTACCTGGCTGCAAAGTATGGTGCCGGGACGCTCGAGCCCTCGGATCTGCGCTCGCGCGCTCGCGCCCAGAGCTGGATGGACTGGCAGCTCGCGGTCGCGGCACCGGCAATCCATGGCCTGTTCTGGGGTCTAGTGCGCACGCCGCCGGAAAAGCGCGATCCCGCCGCAATCGAAGCATCGCGCGAAAAGACCCTAACTGCGCTCAAGATCCTGGACGCGCGGCTCGCCAAGACCCGCTTTGTCGCGGGCGAGACGCTTTCAATGGGCGATATTCCCGTCGCGTTGATGGCGTATCGCTTTCGCCGCCTCACCGCCGAGCGAACCGGGATCGACAATGTCGAACGCTGGTTCGCGGAGATCGAGGTTCGCCCCGCGTTCAAAGAGCACGTTCTGGCGATCCCCTTCGTGTGATCTTGTTGGAGCATGTCCTTTTTCGCAAAACCGGTTCCGACTTTTGCGGGACATGCTATAGCGCTTCTCCCCGCAACAGCTTCGGCACGTCACCAAGCAAGCCGGCCGCTTCGCGGATGAAAAAACCCTTCAGCGCGGGCACGCGATCGACCAGGCCCAACCCCACGTCGCGTGCGAGCCGCAGCACATCCGACTGATTGGAGAACAGCCGGTTAAGCCAGTCGGTGGTGAGCCCCATGGCCATGGTGTCGAAGCGCCGCCAACGCTGATAGCGCTCGAGCACGTCCCGTGAACCTGGATCGAGACCGACGCGGGCGGCATCGACAAGCACTTCGGCAAGCGCGGCAACATCCTTCAGGCCCATATTGAGCCCTTGCCCGGCAATGGGATGGATGACATGGGCGGCATCACCGACGAGGGCGAGACGCTCGGCAATGAAGGAGCGCGCCACCCACAGACCGAGCGGATGGACATGGCGGGCGCCCACCACTTCGATCTCGCCGAGATGAAGGCCGAAGCGGCGCTCGAGCTCGGCATGAAACTCATCATCCGGCAACGCGAGGGTGCGTTCGGCTTCCTTCGCCTCCTCCGTCCAGACCAGGGATGAGCGCCGGCCGGTGAGGGGCAAAATCGCAAACGGACCCGCGGGCAGAAAATGCTCTATTGCCCGGCCCTGGTGATCGCGCGCGTGGGCGACCGTGGCAACGATGGCGGATTGCCGATAGGGCCAGCCGTGCACGGCAATTCCCGCGCGTTCGCGAATGGCGGAACGGGCTCCGTCCGCGGCGACCAGAAGGCCCGTCGAAATCGCCTCGCCGTCTGCGAGTGTAACCTCGACGCGATTGGAAGATGCACGGCCGGCAAACTCCCCGCGCTCGCTAGCACCTGGAGGAAAATCAACATCGGCCACCGCGGCTTGGAGCAGAACGACGCCTTCGGCGCTCGCCCGTTGCAAGAGCGCGCCGATCAGCGGGGCGTTTTCCACCATGTGGCCGAACGGCTCACCGGGTTCGACCTCGCCCGCAAACGTAAGAAATGCCGGCCGCACCGCATCGGTTAAGCGGCTGTCGGTGATCACCATGTCGAGGATTGGCTGCGCCTCGATGCGCTCCCAGACGCCGATGGTCGTCAGCAACCGCCGGGCGGAGGCAACAATGGCGGTTGCTCGCCCATCGCCGGCATGAAGACTCGGCGCGCGCGCGAGTGCGGGGTCGGCAACCGCCACAGAGAAGGATGGGCCGAGGCTCTGGCGTAACGTGACGGCCAGCGCAAGGCCCACTATTCCAGCACCGCCGATCAGCA
>CATPCO010000212.1 GCA_955652925.1 uncultured Xanthobacteraceae bacterium
GATTGCGACCTAGCGCGGGATGGCTTTTCTTCGAATCGGCATCCCCCTCTATGTCTTTGTTTGAGCATGTCCTTTTTCGCAAAACCGGTTCCCACTTTTGCCGGACATGCTTAGCGCTTGATGGTTTCGTGGCCTGCAAGGCCCGGCTTGAACTTGCCTTTCACAAAGTCGCCGATCCCTTCCTCTTTCCACCCGACCTGCTGTCTGCCGGCAAGCTCGACTTCCTTGGCGAGCGTATAGTTCATGGATGCTTCCCAGCTCATCTCCAGCGAGAAGCGATAACCGTCCTTGGTCGCGCGCAAAGCAGCGGCATCCTTGCCGGCAATCTCGGCCGCCACGGCCATGGTCTCTTTCTTGAGATCGGCGAGCGGGACCGAAAGGGTGACAAAGCCGATTTCCGCGGCGCGCTTGCCGTTGAAGCGTCGCCCGGTAAGCGCGTAAAACAGAGCATCTCGTGGCCGGAAGAGGTTGGCGAGCGATTTGCTGACCGAGCCCCCGGGAAAGCCTTTGAAATTTATCTCTGACAGGCCGAATGTCGCTTCGTCGGCGGCGATAGCTATGTCGCACGATTCCACGATCGAGAAGGCGCCGCCGAAGCAATAGCCGTTGACCATCGCGATTGTGGGTTTTGGGAAATACCGCAACGTACGGCCGCGCCATTCCGTTGCCATGCGCAAAACCTGATCGTATCGCGCCGGCTGGTCTTTGAGCTCATGGAAGAACTCCTTGAGGTCCATGCCCGCACAAAAGGCATCGCCCGCACCGGTGATCACGACAACTTTTGCATCGTCATCGTAGCGCAGCTCCTCAAGCGCCGCGGTCACGTCCGCATGCAGTTTGGGGCTCATCGCGTTCTTCTTCGCCGGCCGGTTCAAGATCAGGGTCGCGACTCGATCCGATTTCTCAATCAGCACCGTCTGATACGTGCTCATATTCTTTTCCCGTGTGTCTTCGCCTATTGGACATCATCGCAGCACGATAGCAATCATCGTGGCGGCCGGCCACACGCGCGCGCAATTGACGGGCGCGCGATGCGCCAATAGCGTGAGGCCGCTTTCTGAAGTTCGGCCGCCTGGAGACTGAATGATCTCTCCGTTACGACCACGTGCGGTTCTCGCGCTGGCGGCGATCCTGGCTGTTACCGCGCGCCTGCACGCCGCGGACTGGCCAACACGGCCGGTGACCGTCGTCGTGCCGTTCGGGGCCGGTGGCAACACCGATATGATGGCGCGGCTTGCGGCCCAGCATCTCTCGGCCAAATTCGGCCAGAGCTTCGTGATCGAAAATCGTCCGAGCGCGGGCGGAGCGCTCGGCACCGGACAAGTCGCGGCGGCGGCGCCTGACGGCTACACGCTCCTGTTTGCGGCCGCCTCGATGATCGTGCTCACCCCGCAATTGCAGAAGCTCAGTTTTGATCCCATGAAGCAGCTCGTGCCGATCACCAATATGGGCACCGGCACACAGATGGTCGCAATCAAGCGCGCACTGCCGGTGACGACGCTGCCCGAATTCATCGCCTATGCGAAGAACAATCCCGGCAAGCTCAATTTCACCGTGGCGGGAACGCAGAACATCAGTCATCTTGCCCCGGTCCTTCTGTTTGCGCGGGCAGGCATCGATCTCACCATGGTGCCCGCCAAGAGCGAGCCGCAGGCGATCTCCGATCTCATTTCGGGCCAGGTCGATCTTTATTTCGGCAACTCCTCCGCGCTGCTGCCGCACAGGAATAATGATCAGATCCGGCTGATCGCGGTCGGCACGGCGGAGCGCATTGCGGCGGCCCGCGATATTCCGGCCGTGGCCGAGACCCTCCCGGGGTTTGAGTTCTCGTCCTGGAACGGCTTGCTCGCGCCGCGCGGCACGCCCGAGCCGATTGCCAAGGCGATCAGAGATGAACTGACGGCGCTGGCGAGATCGCCTGATATTTCCGATCGGCTCAGCCAGCTCGGCATCATTCCGGGCGGTTTGACGGCGGAGCAGTCGGAGGCCGTTTTCCACAAGGATTTTGAAGCGTATGGCGCGGCCATCAAAGCCGCAGGAATGGAGCCGCTGCAACACCCATGAGCCCGATCTTGTCGACACCAGCGCAACGGCTGCGCGCGCTCTTGCGCGAGCCGAACGTGGAGGTCATGCCCGGATGCCATGATGCGCTTTCGGCCAAGCTCATTGCGCAAGCGGGTTTTAACGTCGCGTTCATGAGCGGATTTGGCGTCTCCGCTGCGCGGCTCGCGCTGCCCGACACCGGGCTCATTTCATTTGCGGAAATGCTCGAGACTCTGCGCAGCTGCTGTTCGGCAGCAAGCCCGATGCCACTCATAGGAGACGGCGACACCGGCTACGGCAATGCGCTCAACGTCCAGCGCACGGTCACGGAATATGCGCGTGCCGGTGCCGCCTGCGTCATGATCGAGGATCAGGTCAGCCCGAAAAAATGCGGGCATACCCGCGGCAAGCAGGTGATCTCGCGCCAGGAGGCGCGCATGAAGATTCGCGCCGCGCTGGATGCACGGGCGGACGGCGACATCCTCGTGATGGCGCGTACCGACGCGCGCGCGGTGCATGGCTTCGACGAGGCGCTGGCACGATGCAAAGCCTTCGAGGCGGAGGGCGCCGACATCATTTTTCTGGAAGCGCCCGAGAACGAAGAAGAAATGCGGCGTTTCTGCTCGGCAATGAAAAAACCATGCATGGCAAACATGGTTCCGGGCGGCAAGACACCCATTCTCTCGCCGCA
>CATPCO010000213.1 GCA_955652925.1 uncultured Xanthobacteraceae bacterium
CGCGGCGCACCGCGCGGGCGAACTTTTCTTTCCCAGCGAGATCATCGAGCGAAAATGATGGTTTGCTAGCTCTCAGTGGTGATTGGACCTCAATCAGCCTGCGCTCGGAAGCCGCATTGGCCGGCGATGGGGACTGCGCTCCGCCGGGAACGCGCACGAGAGCGATGAAGGCCGCAACTGCCGTCGCGAGCAGGACGAGTATCGCAGCACCGGATTTTAGGCTTCGCGTGGGCATGAAGAGTGAGTTTTTGGCAGCCGGCAGCTTTCGTCAATAGAGTACGAGAGGAATGCAATCAATTCGCTTTCACAGCAATGAGAGTGGGCTTCTCAAACGCCTTGGAATGGGCACACAAGGGCTCATCCCGCGGCCACCGCGGCGGCAAATTTTTCGAAGAAGTCATCTGCGGTCTTCCTCGCCGCGCTGTTGATGAGGCGCTGTCCGAGTTGCGCGAGTTTCCCGCCGATCTGGGCCTCGACGTCGTAACTGAGCAGCGTCCCTCCGTCCTTATCCGAGAGCGACACCTTGGCCCCTCCCCGTGCAAAGCCGGCAACGCCACCGTCCCCTTCTCCCGAAATGCGGTAGCCGTTGGGCGGGTCAAGGTCCGAAAGCCGCACCTTGCCTTTCCAGCGCGCCTTGACCGGCCCCACCTTCACGGTCGCAATGGCATGGAATTCATTATCCCCTACCTTGTCGAACTGCTCATTGCCGGGGATGCAGGTCTTGAGCACTTCGGGATCATTGAGCTTTTCCCAGACCACCTCGCGCCTTGCCGGAAGCTGGACTTGCCCAGTCATGGTCATCGCCATTGCCGGTTCTCCCTGGTTCGAGTTGCAGATATAAAGGTTTGGCGAGGAGGAGGGAAAGTGGTTTTGTTCATCACCTGCCATGCTCGCGCAGCCGCGGCCATCGCGCGGCGGCCGGCTTCGAGTGTGATCCGCCCGCTATGATCAATCCGCTTTCGCCGTCCGGGCTTCTGAGCCCAATGATGTCAAGCCCGGGCATGCGCGAAGCTCTCAGTGATCGTGCGCGCCTCCAGCGCATGCTCGATTTCGAAGTTGCGCTCGCGCGGGCACAGGCCGCTCTCGGCATTATTCCTGCTCTCGCAATCGATGTCATTGCCAATGCGGCGCGCGCGGAGCACTACGACCTCAATGCGCTGGGCGAAGAAGCACAGGTCTGCGGCAATACCGCTGCTCCGGTGCTCAAGGCTCTTGCCGCGCACGTGGCAAAGACCGACGCGACGGCCGTGGCCTATGTAAACTTCGGCGCAAGCCGCCGTGACCTCATCGATACGGCACTCGTGCTCGATCTGCGGGCGGCGATCGATGTCCTCCTCGGCGACCTCAACCGCGCGGTGGATGGATTTACGGCGCTCGCCGGACGGCATCGCCGGACCGGCACCGTGGGACGCGCCGGCCTTCGACATGCATTGCCGATGCCGCTCGGGCTCAAGCTCGCGGGCTACGCGGCAGCGCTCGCGCGCTCACGCGACCGGCTGCGAAGGTTGCGCCGCGAGGCGCTGGTGCTGCAGTTCGGCGGCGAGGCCGGCACTCTGGCCTCGCTCAACGAGCGTGGCCTTGATGTGGCCGAACGGCTGGCGGCATTGCTCGATCTGCCCCTGCCCGAGGCGCCCTGGCACAGTCACCGCGACCGGCTCGCCGAAACCACCTGCGGCTTTGCAATCCTCGCGGGGACTTGCGGCAAGATCGCCCGTGACCTCGCGCTGCTGATGCAAACGGAAGTGAAAGAAGCACTCGCGCCCTCGGTCTCAGCCGCGCTCGCCGCCGCGACCATGGTCCCCAATCTGGCGGCGGCCATACTGGCTGCTCAGGTGCAGGAACATGAGCGAGGGCTTGATGAGTGGCCGCCGGACGCGCTGATCGTTCCGGCAATCGCGCTCGCGAGCTCGGGCGCACTGTCCGCGGTTGTGAGTGCGGCCGAGAAGCTGGAAATCGACAGCGAGCGCATGCGCGCCAATATCGGCGCCACATACGGCGCCGTCATGGCCGAGCCGGTGGTGGCGGCGCTGTCAGCTAAAATCGGAAGAGAGGAGGCGAACCGGATCGTTGAAGAGATCAGCATCAAGGCCTTGGCCAACAAGTGCGATCTACAAGACCTGCTTGCGCAGGATGAGCGCGTGAGGCCTCATCTTTCGGTCGGAGAGCTCGCAAAACTGTTTGAGCCCATGGCCTACCAGGGCGCCGCTCAGACCTTCATTGATCGTATCGTCGGAGCGCTGCACGGACGCTCGGGCAAGCGATAATCCAGCCGTTATCGTCAAGCCGGCAGTGCGACCGCTTGCTCGCCGACGAGGGGCAGGGCCGGGCGCTCCGGCGCAGCCTTCATCTCCTCGATCTGGTTTTCGAACACGATGACGATCATCGGGCTCAAGAGCAGCAGAAACTGCGTCGCATGCAGCCGGATGAGCGCGGGATCGCCACTCATCAGCGCCGGCCAGGCCCAAAACATGAGCGCGCAAGCCGCAAAGACGAGAATCCCATCACGCGTCTCACGGTTGATCCCGCGCCCGGCCACGAGCGAGCGCGCAAAGTCGATCAAATAGGCCAGGAAGCCGATGGCGATGACGAATTTCGTTCCAGCCAGAATACTTGAGACCCGCAGGAGAGCGGCCAAATTCAGTTCGAACAGATCGCGAAAGTAGTTCGCTGCCGTCGCCTGCACCTGATCTTCAAACCCGTAAAACGGCGAGATCAGCGCCCGCAATCCATCACCACCCCAGACCGGGGCAAAATAGAGCGCGATGATGGCCGCATTCACCGAGCCAAGCCGGGAAACGGTTCCCATTGCAGCCTCCCGTCGTCGATCGACGGGCAATTGCACAGTAGCAACGGCATCTCATCGAGCGATTCGGTCTGGCTCTAGCTGCTCGCAATTGGAGGCACAATGGAAACCCTTTTTTAACCTTAGCGGCAGTGCCGGCTGCGATTGTGCGGGTAGGGGCGGCAAGCGGCCGGTGCTTTTATACCCGCTTGTAGGCGCGGTCGTGATAAACAAGCGCCGGACCGCCCTGGCCGAGCCGCACGGCTTCCACCGCCCCAAAGAACACGTTGTGGGTGCCGACCGATCGCACTTCCACGATGC
>CATPCO010000214.1 GCA_955652925.1 uncultured Xanthobacteraceae bacterium
CGCACGCAGTACCCGCGTTTGCCAAGATCGGCAGCCGCCGCGCAACCGCCATGTCCCGCTCCGAGGATCGCAATTGATTGAACAGCCATTTCGTTGTTCTTGCCCAAAGTTGCGGACGCTAGAGCCAGTTTCGATGACGTTCGATCACCACGCGATGGTGCAGCCCGCGGTACCTCTCCCCTGCGGGGAGAGGTGGACCTGCTGGCTCGATCTCAGCGAAACACGCCTAGTCGAGCGGGGGCTTGGTCTGGCGCAGGCCCTTGAGGGAGCCGCGGTGCTTCTTGGACTCCAGCCTGCGCTCGCGCGAACCGGCCGTCGGCTTCGTCGCCCGGCGCGCAACCGGCGGCACGGCGGCGCGATGAACGAGCGCGATCAGGCGATCGAGCGCATCCCGGCGATTGCGCTCCTGGGTGCGGTGGCGCTGGGCGGTGATGACGAGCACACCGTCCTTGCTCAGCCGCTTGCCCGAAAGCCGTTCGAGCCGGGCACGCACGTCGTCCGGAAGCGATCGCGACCGCCGCACGTCGAAGCGAAGCTGCACCGCACTCGCGAGCTTGTTGACGTTCTGCCCGCCAGGCCCGGAGGCGCGGATGAAGCGTTGCTCGACCTCATCCTCATCAATCGAGATATCCGCGTTGATCCGAATCATGCGGCCTGTCCCTCGTGGCGGCAGCGCACCGCATACCAGATTCCGGCAACTTCGCGCACGGCAAGATACGGCGCGACGTGCACGCCACAGGCGCAAAAATCAGGACAGCGCCGCTCTCACCCGATCCGGTGTGAACGGCACGCGCCGGATGCGCACGCCGGTCGCGTCGAAGATCGCATTGGCCACGGCGGCGGCCACCGGACGCGTGGAGGGCTCGCCGGCACCGCTCGGCGCAATCTCGGGACGATTGATCAGCACAATGTCGATTGCCTCGGGCGCGTCAGTGATGTCGAGAATGGGGTAGGTCATCCAGTCGATGCTGGTGACGTTTTCGGGATCGAACTTGACTTCTTCCCACAGCGCGCGGCTCAGGCCCTGAACAACATTCCCTTCGATTGTGTGCCGCAGCCCGTCGGGATTGATGATCTGGCCGCAGTCATGCGCGACAGTGAACCTGCGCCCCCGGATCTTGCCGCTCGACCGATCAACCTCGACCTCCGCAACGACTGCGCAGCGGGTCGGACCGCGCTGGGCATAGGCAATGCCGCGTCCGCTCACCGCATTGCCAGTCTGGTCGCGGCGCGGCGACGGCCTTGATTGCCATTGCACTTTGTCAGCGGCGGCCTTGATGACCGCGATGTCGCGCGGATCCCTGACATAGCGCAGGCGGAATTCGACTGGATCCGTTTGCAGCGCCGCGGCCAGTTCATCCATGAACGACTCGCTTGCAAAGTGCACCTGCGGACCCGCGGGATCGCGCAGATGCGAGGTGCGCAGCGGAGAGGCGCGATCGAGCAGCGGCGGAATGGTTTCCCAGGCGAGCCGTTTGTTGGCGAAATCATACGATTGCTCCGGCAGCCGAAATGCATCGTCTGATCTCAATGCAGCGCCGGTCAATTGTCCCGCGAGCGTATGTTCCGGCCGGCCTTCCCGCGAAAACACATCAAGCCGGGAGAAGCCCTTGCTCACGAAGTCAAATGCAACCACGTTGCCGGCATTATCGATGGCCGCCCGCGCGCGATGGATCGAGGCCGGGCCTTTCGGGTCCCAGCCCGTGGCCTGCTCGCGCGTGTATTGCAGGCGTACCGGCCGACCCACCGCCTTCGCCAGCACCGCGGCATCGATCGCCGCGTCGCCCGCGTCATTGCGGCCATACGATCCGGGCCCGGGCACCCAAATGGCACGTACGTTTTCCCCGGGCACCCCGATCATCGCTGCCACCCCCTCTCGGGTATAGTGCGGCTTCTGCGATCCGGTCCAAACCGTCGCGTGTCCGTCTTTGATCTCGACCAGCGCGCAGGCGGGCCCCATGCTTGCGTGGGATTGAAAAGGCCATTCGTATTCGGCTTCGATCACACGCGCGGCGCTCTTGAACGCTTCCTCCACATTGCCGCTCTCTTTGCCAAGCTCGCGCTTGCGCACCGGCGCCTTGCGAATGTGCTCGTAGAGCGCGCCGGCATCCGGGAACGGCGGTCTGGTCTGCGACCATTCCACCTTGAGCTGCTGCGCCGCTCTGACTGCGTTCCACTCGTTCTCGGCGACCACACCCAGAAAGCCCCTGTCCCAGAACACTCGCGCGCCGGGAATTCCCGCAATCGAGCTTTCATCCACCTTGACCGGCACCGCACCCGCGATCGGCGGACGGATCACGCGTCCATGCACCATCCCGGGCACCTTGATGTCGGTGCAGAAGTCCTGTTGCGCGAAGACTTTGGGCGCGATGTCGGCGCGGGCAATCGGCTGGCCGACGATCTTGTGCTCTTTCGGATCTTTCGGCTGTGCCTTGCCCGGTGCATACAGCGCATTGTCGAGCTTGCCGTTCCAGGCGAGCTGGACGTTGAAATAGCGCCCGCCGATCAGCTCGGCGTAAGAGACTTTCTTGGCCGCGTCTGAGCGCGCCTGCACCACGCCATCGGTCACGGTGAGCGCTTCGACGGAAATGCCAAGCTTCGCGGACGCCATTTCAACGAGCACACGGCGCGCCTCGGCCGCAGCCATGCGCATCTGCCTGCCTCCCATCCAGATGCCGGTTGAGCCCGAGGCACCGCCCTGATTCACGCTGGTCGCGGTATCGCCCATCATGACGGTGACGGAGTGAAACGGCACGTCGAGTTCTTCCGCCACCATCTGACCGATGGCGACGAACAGGCCTTGGCCCATGTCCGTTTTCCCGAGGAAGGCGGACACGCCGCCGTCGCCGTTGATGGCGATGTACGAAGCGAGCCGGTCCGGAGCGAGCGGCGGTTTTGTTCCTTGCGCGAATGCGGCGCGAATATTCAAGACCGCATCCACTCCAATCGGCATTCCGACTGAAATCACCAATGCGCCGCCCGCCTTGAGCATGGAGCGGCGGCTTATTCCGGTGGCTTGCGCGTTCTTGCTCATGCCCGCCCCCGTCAGCCCATCATCTCGGCGGCGCGCTTGACGGCGCGCAAGATGCCCATGTGCGTCCCGCAACGGCATTTCACGCCGCTCAGTCCATCCCTGATCTCAGAGTCGGTTGGCTTCTTCTTCTGATAGAGCAGCGCCGCCGCGGTCATGATCCAGCCATTGAGGCAGTAGCCGCACTGCGGCACCTGCTCCTCGACGAAGGCCCTCTGTACAGGGTGAGGCTTTTCCGGAGTGCCGAGACCCGCGAGCGTGACGACCTTGCCGTTGCCAACGGCGGAAACCGGCGTGATGCAGGAGCGCGTAGCTTGGCCG
>CATPCO010000215.1 GCA_955652925.1 uncultured Xanthobacteraceae bacterium
ATGCCCGGCGAAATCGAGATGGCAGCGCGCTTTGGAGTCAACCGCCACACCGTGCGTCGGGCCATTGCTGCTCTTGCCGAACGCGGGCTGGTGCGGGCCGAGCGTGGCAGCGGCACCTTCGTCGAAGCAAGACGCATCGCTTACCCGATACGGCAACGCACGCGATTCTCGGAAATCGTCAGCGGCGCCGGACGCGCGGCAGGCGGCCAACTGATCGGCGACAGGGTCGAGGCGGCCGACGACGAGACCGCTGCCAGACTCAGAATCAAATCCGGTGCTTCAGTCGTGCGGCTCGATATGGTCCGCCACGCCGATCGCGTTCCGCTCTCGGCCGCGACCTGCTGGCTGTCCGCGGCGCGGTTTCCCGCCGCAGCGCGTGTCTATGGCCGCACCCATTCCATGACGCGGACACTCGCGCATTTCGGGGTGCGAGATTATGCGCGCAAGAGCACGCACATCACTGCGATCATCGCCGATGCCACCGATGCCGCGAAATTGAAACTTACACCGGGCCGACCCATCCTGCTGGTCGAGAGTGTCGATGTCGATGGCGAAGGCTTTCCCGTGCTCGCAACACGGGCGCGTTTCGCTGCCGACCGGCTGGAATTCGTGATTGAGAGCTGAACATATCGCCGGGCGGGAGCGGCGCCGCATGGACCTTCGCATTGTTGGTGGACGCGTTCTGCTCGACAGCGGCATCGAGGAGGCCGCTATCCACGTCGGCAGCGGCGACGGTGCCATCGTTGCGATCGGCGCCGATCGGGACGCGGTCCGCACTGTCGATGCGACCGGGCTCACTGTTCTGCCCGGAATAGTCGATATCCACGGGGACGCCTTCGAGCGCCAGCTGATGCCGCGACCGGGGGTCGGGGTTTCCCTCGACATCGCCCTGCTCGAAAGCGATCGCCAGGCCATCGCAAACGGCATCACGACGGTTTTTCACGGTGTCACGTGGTCCTGGGAACCGGGGTTGCGCAGCGCGGACAACGCACGCGGTCTGCTTGCGGCAATGGAGCTTCTTCGCCCCCGCCTCGCCGCGGATACAAGGTTTCACCTGCGTCACGAGACCTACAATCTCGACGCGGAAAGCGAGGTTGTAGACTGGATCGCGGCCAGGCGTATCGACGCTCTCGCCTTTAACAATCATTTGCCTTCCAGCGACGGCGCTGGTGCGAGGCCGGACAAGATCGCCCAGATGGCCGAGCGTTCCGGGCTCCCGCGGGAAGACTTTCTGAAGCTGGTCGAGCGGTTGCGCGAACGTCGCGACGAGGTGCCACTCTCGATTGCACGCATCGCCGGACGTGCCGTGGCCAACCACGTGGCGCTCCTTTCCCATGACGATGAGAGCCCAGCCCAGCGATGTTGGTTTCGCAGCCTGGGCTGCCGCGTGAGCGAGTTCCCGATGAATATCGAAACCGCGCGCGCAGCAGCCGACGGCAGCGACGACATCGTGCTCGGCGCTCCCAATGTCATGCGGGGCGGCAGCCACCTGGGCTGGATCAATGCGAGCGAGATGATTGCGAGCGGGCTGTGCTCGATTCTTGCCTCGGACTATTACTACCCGGCACCGCTGATCGCCGCCTTCCGGCTGGTTGAATGCGGCATCCAACCGCTAGAGCGCGCGTGGTCCCTCATCTCCGCCTCGCCCGCCCGCGCTGCTGGGCTGCGCGATCGCGGCCGCATCGCGGGTGGGATGCGCGCCGACCTCGTTCTGGTCGACGCAGCGCCATCCAGACGGCCCCGCGTGGTCGCCGCTTTGGTGGCGGGACGAATTGTCCATCTCACCCAAGCCGAGCGCATCGTCGGATAAAGCGTGGAGCGGGGAGATTAGCCCGCTCTTGTCTACGAAAATCCCGACAAATGCCCCCCCTTTCATCCCGCTGTCATGTGTCCTTGCTAGCCCACTGCGACCCCGCTCGGAGATGGGATCGTGTCGTCAGAAGCTGTCCTGCAAGTGCGCCAGATTTCGAAAACGTTCGGCGGAACACGGGTTCTCAATGGCGTAAGCGTCGAGATCAACCGCGGTGAAATGGTCGGCCTGATCGGGGCGTCGGGCTCGGGGAAATCCACGCTGGTACGGGCGATCGCCGGACTGACGACCATTGACCAAAGTGGGGCAGATGCAGCGGCGCAGCAAGGCGGGGGCGAGATTCGGCTGTTTTCGCAACCCATTCAGCGGCACGGACGGGTTGCGCGATCAGCCAACACGCTGCGGGTGCGGGTCGGAATTGTATTCCAGCAATTCAATCTCGTTCCGCGGCTGTCGGTGCTGACCAATGTCTGTCTCGGGCTGCTCGGACGAATGCCGCTCGTCCAGGCGACCTGTGGCCATTTCAGCCTGGACCAAAAGCGCCGGGCCATGCGTGCACTGGCGCGGGTCGGGATCGCGGAACACGCCCTCAAACGCGGCTGTGATCTCTCCGGCGGCCAGCAGCAGCGGGCGGCGATTGCACGCGCCCTGCTACAAGGCGCCGAGTTCATCGTGGCCGACGAACCAATCGCCTCGCTCGATCCCAACTCCGCACGCAGGGTCATGGACATCCTCGCGGATCTCAACCGTCAGGACGGCATTACCGTCCTCGTTTCCCTTCATCAGGTCGAATATGCGCTGCGATATTGCCCGCGCACGATAGCCCTCAAGGCGGGCGAGATCGTTTATGACGGACCGTCCTCGGCACTCACGTCCGAGCTTCTCTCCTCCATTTACGGCGCCGAAAGCGACGACCTGTTTGCATCCATTGATGCCATGCCGTCCTCGTTGCAGCACCTGGTCAAAGCAAACCGGAGCGCTGCCGGAAGGCAGGCCCTGGCCGGAGCGCGCATCTTTGACCTGCCGGGGCGGCCGCGGCCCGATCCAGAACACGCGCACGTCTAGAAAGACGCAGCCGCGTCGTTGCGATGCTTTGAAGTTTCAACAGGAGAAACCGATGATGCAATCGATATTCAGGGCGGCAGCAGTCGCGGGGCTCGCACTCGCAAGCTGCGTGACGATCGCCGCCGCGCAATCACCCAACGAGATCAATTTCGGCGTGATCTCGACCGAAGCGTCGGTGAATCAGAAGAAGAACTGGGAACCCTTTGTCGATGCCATCTCCAAGGCAACAGGCCTCAAGGTGAGAGCTTTTTATGCCAGCGACTATGCCGGCGTCATCGAAGCAATGCGTTTCAACAAGGTGCAGATCGCCTGGTACGGAAACAAATCAGGGATGGAGGCGGTCGATCGCTCAAATGGTGAGGTGTTTGCTCGGGTCGTCGCCAAAGATGGCAACACGGGATATTATTCGCATATCATCGTGAACGCGCAGAGCCCGTTCACGAAGCTGGATGATATTCTCAAGTGCGACAAGACCCTCAATTTCGGCATCGGGGATCCGAATTCAACTTCCGGGTTCCTGGTTCCAACATCGTACGTCTTTGCCGCCCGCGACATCGATCCGAAGAGCTGCTTCAAGACAGTGCGCAATGCCAGCCATCAGGCGAACGCGATGGCGGTCGCCCACAAGCAGGTCGATGCTGCCACGAATAACAGCGAAGACCTGCAACGCATCGAAAACACAGCTCCCGACGCCCGCAAGCAGATCAGGATCATCTGGACCTCGCCTATTATTCCGCTCGACCCTCTGATCTGGCGAAAGGACCTCGACGCGGGCATCAAGACCAAGTTCTATACCTTTTTGCTCGGGTATGGCCGATTGGGTTCCGATGAGGACATCAATGCAGCCAGGCAGGTCCTGGCCAATCTGCTCTGGTCTCCGTTCACCCCTTCCTCCGACCGCCAGCTCATCCCCATCCGCAAGCTTGAAGCCAACCGCGATCTGATGAAAGTTCAGGCCGACGACAAGCTTTCCGATGCAGAAAAGGCAGAGCGGACCGCCAAGATCAAAGCCGAAATCGCCAGGATCGAGCAGATGGAAAAACAGGCGGAAAGCGACCCCTACAACAAGCGCGTGGCTGAATTCATCGCGGCGGACAAGGCTCACGATACCGAGGCGCTGAAGCGGATGATTGCGCAGTTCGCGGCGGACTTTGCGGGCACGCACTGATACTGTGACACGGACATGCGCGCGCGTATGCGCGCGCATTCCTTGTTTTTCGCACCAAGAATGACGTCACAGCGCTCCTCAGCCGATGCGCCTGCAAGTCATGAAGGGATGACCGCGGTCACTTTGCCTGCGCAAGAATCCCCGGCGCTGCCGCCGGCGCGCGAAATTCCCGATCACGCCGACGCGGAGATCGCGGTTCCGAGCCATACGCTCGCGCGCCGTGCGCGCGGCTGGATGCTGTGGCTCGTGATCATCGCGCTCCTGGTCTGGAGCTGGGGCCCGGCGGAGATGTCTCGCGCCGGATCGCTTTTCACCGATTGGCGGAACATGGCGGAGTTCGGCAGCGCCTTTCTGCGTCCTGATTTCCGCGACTGGGGTAGCTATCTGGCCGACATGATCGTCACCATCCAGATCGCGATCTGGGGCACTGCGCTCGCCGCGATGCTCGGCGTGCCGTTTGCGATCCTGTCGTCTTCCAACGTCTCTCCGCAATGGATTGTGCAGCCGGTGCGGCGCCTGATGGACGCCTGCCGTGCGATGAACGAGATCGTTTTCGCGCTCCTGTTTATCGTGGCCGTCGGGCTCGGACCGTTCGCCGGCGTCATGGCACTGTTCGTGCATAATACCGGCGTTTTCTCCAAGCTTTACTCGGAGGCGGTCGAAGCCATTGATCCCCGGCCGGTCGAAGGCATTCGCGCGACCGGAGCGCGACGCATCCCGGAAGTTGTATTCGGCGTCATTCCGCAGGTCGTCCCGCTGTGGACCTCGTTCATTCTCTACCGGCTCGAAACCAATGTGCGCTCCGCGACAACACTTGGAATCGTCGGTGCGGGTGGAATCGGGCAATCGCTGTATGAAAGCATTCGAGCGTTCCGCTATGCCGAGACCGCGGCGCAGCTCATCGTCGTGGTCGCGGCGGTGATCGTGATGGACCTGATAAGCGCCCGCTTGCGCAAGGCATTGGTATAGGACAGCGCGCCGGCGCGACGGGTCTCCTTCCTCCCCCCGTTTGCGCCGCGCGATTGAACCGCTTTATCTTGCCGGCAACCGTGCCTGGCTCAGCACACGAAAGTTTGCCAGGGCGGCATCTTGTCTGAGCAGGGCCAGGCGATCGATCGCAAACCTCTCGCATCCACATAGACGCTCAAAACTTCTCCGCAGCGCGGCAAGGGTCCGTGCCTGCGCGTCGCCGGCGAGGCGGCCGGTAAGCGTCATATGAAAGCGGAAATCCGAGGACGCGTAGGGGTAACCCCACCGCTCGAGATTCTCGACTTGGCTTGCGCTCAATCGTGCTGCCATCCGCCGTGAGCGATCCTCAGGCGAAAGCGGCGCTCGGAAGGTGTCGAACGCCATCGTGCAGCGCGCCGCCAATGCGTCGATCGCAGGTTGGGGATCCCGCGCTAAGACAGCGGCAAACCCGCCGAGGCGCTCGATGACAGGCACTATCGCGGGGGTCGGCAGTTCTGAGCGTGCGAAGCTCTCAAACGCATCGATCAGCTGCGCTTCCGTGCTTTCGGGCAACAGATAGAAGGGCGCTTTCAGGGTCGCATGGAAACCATAGCGCCGCGGCTCCTCGGCCATCCTGTCCCAGCTTTGAGCTTCGCATGCGAACTCGGGCGGATACGCGACCGTTTTGCCGGTATAGCAATCGTAGCCCAGGACCGAGCTGCCGAAACGGTAGAGCGCAGACTCGGCCGGCGGTACGAAATAAATGGCGTACCGCGGCCTCTCTTTCATTTAAGGACCCTTGCACAGAAAGGATAAAGCCATGGAAGAACGCCGACAGTTGGCAGCTCACATCACCTTATCCACTCTCGACCACCACAAAGCGAATGGGCCGAGAAAGATACCCCCCGCGAGCAGCACAAACAGCGCGAGCCACGCCGTTGGTTGCGCCGGACCACCGGCTGCATCCAGCGCAACGCCGGCGCCCCAGGCGCCGAGCGCTGAAAGGCCGAAGCCGACCGTCGAATGAAAAGCCAAGGTTGCCCCACGGTGCATCGCTGCCGCGCTTGCGGTCGTGCCGGACGTCAGCGCGCCCGAATCCGCGGGAACGGTCAGGCCATAGACGAAGACAAGCACAAGCAACAGCAGGGGTGATGCCTCCACATTGAAACCAATCGCCAACGCAATCGCCCCCGAGGCAATCATGACGGCGGTGATGGCGCGGTGTCGGCCGTAACGTAAAGCGGCCTCATTTCCCATCAAGCTCGCGGGCAACGACAGAAGCGTGATGATCACGCTGACGGCGACAGCACCCAGCGGTGCGGTGCCATCGCTTCGAGCCACAACGAATGTCCAAAAAGCAACGATCCAGGTGCGCATGCCGTAAAGTTCGAAGCAATGTGCCCCGTAGCCGAAGATGTATCCGAGTGCGGCGCGATTGCTCAGCACGGGTCGGAAGTCGAGCAAGTGCCCGTGCGTAGGCGGCGGCTTGCGCGGGGCGAGCCAGAGACACACCAAGATCATGATCAGCGGCCCGGCGCCGGTGACGTAGAAGGCCCCGTGCCAGCCGTAGCTGTCCGCAACGAGCTGCGCTACGAGAAACGAGAGTCCGACGCCGATCGAAAAGCTTCCTGTATAGAGAGTGACGCTGCGCGAGATATCGCCAGCGGGGAGCCGATCGACGAGCGCTTTCAATCCTGGCATGTAAGCGCCGGCAAAACCGACGCCCGCAATTCCCCAGATCAAAGTTGCAGACCAAAGGCCCTTTGCGATCAGGCCAAACAATATTGTGGCAAGCCCGCTCAGGCCCGAGCCAGCTATTAATACGTAACGCGCGTCGATGCGATCGGTGAGCGTGGCGAGCAAAGGCACTGCTATCATGTATCCGAAGGCGTAGGCGCTCGCCATCAGTCCGGCCTGCGTAGCGCTCAGGCCCCATAGCGGCATGAGGTGCTGGGCCATGATTGCGGGGACGACCACGTGTGGGAGCAGGCTGCCGACCTGACCCAGGCACATGGCCGCGACGAGCGCCCGCCCGGTCAGCGGCGCCATCGGATTTCCATTCCAATCCACATCGAAATAATTCTTGACATACCGACGATAATTTCTATATTCGTTGAATTATGGAAAAGTCAAACGCCGTCGCAGCGCTAGCTTCGCTTGCGCAGGATAATCGCCTTGATGTCTACAGACTGCTTGTCAAGGCGGGACCGGATGGGTTGCCAGCAGGTCAGGTCGCAGAAAAGCTTGGGCTTGCGCCAAATACGCTTACGTTTCATTTCGACCGCCTGCGCGCGGCAGGCCTGGTAACGGTTCGGCGCGAAGGCCGGTCGATGATCTACGCCGCGCAATACGACACCATGAACGCGCTGCTCAGCTATCTCACCGAGAACTGTTGCCAGGGTGCGCCGCGGCGATCCCCTGGCGCCGCGGTACGTAGCACCGCCGGGGTATCGCAGCGAAAAAGGGTAATCGCGTGAAACGCCTTCATCTGCATGTTGCGGTCAAGCGCCTGCCGGACGCGATCAGGTTCTATTTCGACCTGTTGGATTCGCCTCCGTGCTGCTGCCGAGAGAAAATTCGAAAGGAGTCCAGCTCATGAAGCGCATGCATGTCCACGTTTCCGTTCAAGACCTTCCGCAATCCATCGGGTTTTATTCGGCTCTGTTCGATGCAGAGCCCGCCGTCGTCAAGCCCGATTACGCGAAATGGATGCTCGATGATCCGCGCGTGAATTTTGCGATCTCAACACGCGGTCGCGAGCCGGGCCTCGATCACCTCGGTATTCAGGTCGAGAACAAGACGGAGTTACATGAAGTTTACGCGCGCCTGCGTAAGGCTGGTGGCACGGTCATTGGGCAAGGCGAAACGGCGTGCTGTTACGCCAAGTCGGAGAAATCGTGGATCGATGATCCCGCGGGGATCGCGTGGGAGACTTTCCACACGACTGGCGAAAACATCGAATATGGTGATGGCACTGGCGAAAATGAGGCCCGCGTGGCCCGTGCTACGGCCTGTTGCGTGGCGACTACCTGTTAGCCGTGAAGGACAACCAGCCAACCTCGACTCGTTGCCCTGGAGTTATAGACAAGAAGAACGCCGAAAATTTTGATGATGAAGCCAGCGAAGAAGACGACGAAGAAGCCTGAATCACAGAGCGCGGCTTTTTGTAAGGCCGCCCGCGAACTCGGTTGCGATGAATCCGAGGAACGGTTTCAAGAAACGCTGCGGAAGCTTAGCAAGAAACAATCAGACCACAAACCAACCCCGCCTACGAACAAGCGGACTTAGGTGGGCTACGCGAGCCGTAAATAATCATAAATGTTTCAGCCGCCTGAGTTGGTGGCCTTGCCCATCAGGCGCGCTAGCGGCAGCAGTTTACTCTTCGCAAAAAAGAAAAGCCCCGCTGGGTACGCGCGGGGCAAGTTACATGCTCGTCCCCGGCAAGGGGCCAGGCAACGGCGAATTCAGTCCTAGACACAATATTGTTCTAATTGCGACCGGAGCCTCGCATGCCCAAGTCTGCTCTGCCCAAGTCTGCCCTGCCCAAGTCTGGTCCGGAGTCGGCAGGCAGCTGAGGAGCAAGCGCGGCTCGCCAAAAGAAAAAGCCCCGGCCTGGTTCAGTCGGGCGACCGGGGCTTCTCTCTGAGACCTCGCGCGCAGGAACACAGAGACCTCGTGATCCTAGCGCGACAAGCATGCTCCGACAATTAAGCCTTTGGGGAATCCTCCTGGGTGTTGCATTTGTGCCGCGAGAGTCCGCTGCCCGACTGTGTTTACGCCGCCTTAAACGTGAAAAGCCCCGATTCCCCGGAACCAACGCGGCGGAATCCGGTTTAAGCCCAGGTTAAGCCCCTGTCCGATGGTCCACAGAGGGAAAGGGGCAGCCCAAAAGGGGCAGCCCAAGGGAACACGCCATCATGCCCCTTGATACCTACCAGCAGCGGGCGGGCGAATGTCTTCGTCTGGCGGAGAGTTCCATGACGCTCGAGGAGCGAGCGACCTGGCGCCAACTGGCGGTGTGCTGGTTGCGGCTTTCCGAGCGCGCCGAGGAGTTTCGCAGCCGCGCCCGGCAGGTCGAACAATTTCGCGCCGCGTACCCGTAGTCGCAATCGCAGGAGAACCGGCCGATGAACCCCAGCGATGAATTTCTCAAACATGCCGTGGAATGCCAGAGGATGGCGAAATTCACGCGTGACCCCGAAAACAAGGCGACCTGGACCCGGATGGCCGCGCGAAGGATCGACTGCGCCGAGCGATTCAAGAGCCAGAGCGAGGCGGTGCATCGGAGTCCTCCCAGGCGACACCATCATCGCAGGGCCGAGGACTGGGCGGCGTAGGAAGGACAGACGACGGACGACGGATGACCAAAGGCCGCGGATCGGTCTGTCGTGCGTCCTCTGCCTAATGCAGGCTCGGCCCTTTGAGAAACCGGTTGCGATCGCCCGAAGTCACGCGCACCTCGAACGAGCGTCCGTCTCGATAGACCGTCAGCGGAACTTCCACTCCGGCTTTTCCGAGCGACCAGACCTTGCGGAAGAAGGCCGCCAGATCGCTGACCTTGGTCCCGGCAACCGCGAGAACGATATCCCCCACGCGCAGATCGGCCTTGCGTGAAGGCCCGCCATTGGAGACGCGCGCAACCACGACCTTGTCGTCGATCTCGGTGGCGTTGAGCCCGAGCCATGGCCGGGGAGGATGGTTCGGCCGGCCGAGCGTCATCAGGTCGTGGAGGATCGGCTTGAGGATGTCGATCGGCACGATCATGTTGAGCGGCTCCGGCGTGCCGCCTTCGCGCACTTGCTGCACCTGGAGCGAGCCGATGCCGAGAAGATCACCGTCGCGGCCGATCATGGCCGTGCCTCCCCAGAACGGGTGCGCAGGCACCGTGAAGATCGCTTCGTCCAGCACGTATTCCCAGTTGCCGGCAAATTCCTGCTTGGCGGCGATGCGAGCCACGACCGAGTGCTTGCGCCCTCCGGCGCCGGCAACGACAACCGGGTCGCCGATTTTCGCCGACCGCGAACTCCCAAACGGCAGCGCCGGTAGGTCCACGCGCGCCAACGCCTGCACCAGGCCAAACCCGGTTTCCTGATCGTAGGCGAGCACATGCCCGGGCACCGCATGCCCATCGGCGAGATGCAGCCAAATCGTTTGTGCCTCGGTGATGAGATATCCGATCGTAAGCACGACGCCTTCGCGGATCAGAACGCCGTTACCGGCGCGTTCGGTCCCCAGCGTGTCGGCGGTGAACGCGTCCGCCGGAATGATGGCGCGAACGCCGACGATGGCCGATAAAGCCGCGTCGAGATGGTAGCTATAATGTTCCGGTTTTGGCTGCACGGAGAGCGGCATCTCCCAATCGGTCGAGGATGACATGCAAGTACTCCCTTCGCGTAGCGTGTGCGGTGGGCAAGCCATCTCGGGCAGCCGCAATATTACGCGTTTTAAGGATGCGTGGAAGCGCCGTTCGGCCCGGATGGAGCGGGAAGCGATCCGGGATCGGCCGCTATCCGGACGCACCGCCAGATGCGCTGTAGCTCACGGCTTCTGCTGCAAAATTGTGATGTTGCCCGCAGGCCCTGAACATGCTGCAGCGGCTGAGAATCTTAATCGTGTCAATGCGTCGTTCGGTTTCTTTCTTCTTTGAGATTCACCACGACGAAATGAACCAAAAGCATCATCGGCTATGACGTGAGTGCAGAGCGCGAACGGTCCGTTTTGAATCGGCCCTGGCGGGAGGTGTGTTCGGTCAATTGGGCAATGCGCAGACGCAACGGACTGCGCGGCGGACCAGGACGTGTTTTGCTCAGATCCGCGCATGAAAAAACCCG
>CATPCO010000216.1 GCA_955652925.1 uncultured Xanthobacteraceae bacterium
AATCCGCGCGGACGTACCAGGTGAGATCGTTTGCCCCGGTGTGGGTCGCCCCGATCACCCGGATGGGAGCGCCTTTGGCGAAGGCTCCGAAGGTATTGAAGGCTCCGATTCCGGTGCCGATATCGGCGCTGCCGGAAATGACGGTCTGCTGCGTTTCACCGGCCCCCTGGGTGTAAAAAATGTCGAGCACGAGCCCCTGCTTTTTGAAAAAGCCGGCATTCTGGCCCAGTTCTGAAAATGAATTCTCCCAGGTCCCCGCCAGACCCGCGGCAATACGCAACGTATCGTCTGCGCAAGCGGCACGCGTCAGGGCGGCGACCAGGATGAGGGCGGATGCTGCGCGCGCGACATTGATCCTGAGCATATGCGTCTCCTTCTCTGGAGCATGCTGGCCGTGTACTCATAAATACGGCCCTCCGAGCGTGGCTCAATGTTCGCGTCGCCCCGAAAGCGACCTACTTGCTGCGGGGCAACGCAATGACGCGAAGTGCCACAACCGGACGTTCGCGACTTGGGGGCTGATGCATGGAACTATCATTGTGAGGTTAATCGCTGACTCCACGGCGGGGTCGGGAATCTGGGTTTGCCGGCTGCCACCTCGTCGGGCCATACCACCACCTGCTTGTCGTCCTGCCACTGGATAGTGATCGCCTTATGACCGACCTGGAAGCCGCGCTCGTCCACGGCAAAGTCGCCGAAGGCGGTCTTAATGTCCGCTTCGCTTCGATAGCGTCCGAACCTTCGCACCGCAGCGATTCGACGCGGTGTGCTGCCATAACCGAACTCATGCACTGCAACATGAAACCCATCATTCGATCACCCTCTTGGCGCTGTCGAGAGCATGGGCGGCATGTCGAACATTTTCCTAGGCGACACCGTATTTGGCGATCATACCGACGTCGAGTTCGAGGCCGAAGCCTGGTCCCTGCGATACGCTCATCATGCCATCTTTGATCGCCGGACGGTTGACCCACATCCGCTGCCAGACAGGATCACGTTCCGGGTCAGCAAAGCACTCGATGTAGGTGCCGTGGGGAATCGCAGACATGAGATGCTGTGCGATTTGTGACTCCTCGTGATGTGCCATTGCCACTCCTGCCGTCGCGCATAGCGCGGCCGCGCGCCGCCAGTCGGTCACACCACCGCCTTCGGAGGCGTCGTAGTTGACGATATCGACGGCATTCGCGTCGATCAGGCGCCGCACCCCGTGGCTCGTGATCTCGGATTGGCCGGCACAGATCGGTATTTGCGTTCTGGCCCTCACGCGGGCCATTTGTACCGCGTCATCGTACCAATGGCATGGTTCCTCGAACCAGCGTATGTCGAGTGTCTCGACGAGTCTGGCGAAATGGATGGCCTCATCTGCCGTCCATCCCCGATTGGCATCAACCGCCAGAATGAAGTCGGGACCTGCCGCCTTGCGTGCAGCCTCTACGCGTTGGGAATCCGCTTGTGGCGACAGACCGCCGACCTTGAACTTGCAGCCCGCCATCCCGGCTTGCCGATAGGCCTCCATCTCGCGCCCGATGTCAGCAAGCGTCTTATCCTCAATATAGTACCCCCCGATCGAGATAATCGGCACCTTATTGGTGAAGCCACCGAGCAGATCACGCACGCTGCGGCTGATCGCTTTGCCGACAATATCCCACACCGCGCAGTCGATGCAGGCAATTGCTTCCAGAAGCGTCTTGCGGTCGCGATTAGCGAAGGTAAGTGCGAAGAGCTTCGACCATATGCGCTCACCTTCGAAGATATCAAAGCCCTTGATCAGAGGTCCGAGCTCTTCCCGTATCAGCCGGACAATCTCCTGGCCGCCGTCGCGGTTGTCGCCATTATAAACTTCGCTCATCAACCCATGGTCGGTTCGCAATCGCGTGATGACGGTTGAACGCTTGCGGACCGCATATGTGCTCCCAGCGAAGTTTTTGGTGAGAGGAATATCGATGGCGATAGCGTCAACGCTATGAACGCGCATGCGCGATCCCGTACGTTCCGCTGTCAATCTTCATCCCACTCCGCGAAAGCGGCGACAGATAATATCATCACGCACCCTCGAATTGCAGAATGTTCAGTCCGGCATTCGAATCGGTGAGGTACATCATGCCCTGAGCATCGACGAAGCAATCGCACGATTGGATCACCTGCGGCCGATTCGGTCGCGGATCGAACATGCGCTCCGGCGCCGGCGGCACAAAAAATCCCACTTCGCGCGGCGAGAATGGATTGGCAATGTCATAAGCGCGCACGCCGGCATTGTGCAGCGTCGCGAATATGAATTGCGAGCTCTGGAACGCGCCCGGGCGGTTCTCCCACAGATTATGGGGGCCGAAGTTGCCGCCCTTCTTGCAATAGTCCATCTCGTCCGGGACCGGCATAGTTGCGATGCTCACCGGATTCCCCGGCACGCGCACGTCGAAAATCCAGATATAGCGCAGGCCGAGGCTGCAATCGGCGAAGTTCGCCTCGTCCGCCACGACCAGGAGATTGCGGTCCGGCAGCGGCAGCGGCGAATGGGTGCCGCCGCCGAACGGCGGATCCCAATTGCGATGACACAGCAGCTTGGGTTGCGTGGCATCCTCGACGTCGATCACGGCGAGCCCGCCGTCGCGCCAGGCGCTGTAAGCGAGATTTCCTGCGACTAACGCATGATGCAGCGCGTAGCGCTTGCCTTTCGGCCATGTTGGTTTCTCGCCGCCGGCTGTCCACATGCCGGGCAGCCAGAATTTGCCGACTACCTCGGGCCGCTTCGGCTCCTTCATGTCGACGACCACCAGCACATGGTCGGAGAATTCGGGGAGATGGACCGAAACATAGGCGTAGCGTTCGCCGACATACCAGATGCGGTGCGGCCCCAGGCCGCCGAGCGGCAGGAAAGCTATTTCGCGGGGCTCCTGCGGGCGCGATAGATCGTAAACGCGCAGCCCGGTGGTAAATTGCTGGCCCTTGAGCGCGTCGCCGGACGTTCCCATGAAATACGCTTCCTGGCTCACCTGCATGGTCCAGACGCTTGGGCCGTTGACCGCCAGCAACAGGTCGCCATGGGTTTGCAGATGATGCGCGCGTGTGTTCGGCGGACAAGGCAGGAAATTGACCGGCTTCGGATTTTTTGCATCGCGCACGTCGATGATGGTAATGCCGTTGGAAAAACCGTGGCCGATATAGGCGAAGCCCTTATTGACCATGACCTGCACGCCATCGCCGCGGCCGCCCTGGTCGCTGTGGCTGATGAATTTGATGTTGCGCGACGCATCGGCGTTCATTGTTCAATCCTCCCCGCCTCGTAGGCCTTCAGGTCGTTCCAGATTGCCACGATTACAAACTGGTTCTCCGGAGCGATGCGCTCGAGGATCTCGAAGCGCTGATTGCCTTCATCCGTGCGGCCTGCTTGCGCAAGCTCGCGCAGGAGACGCGCAGCCGTGGCGGCCGCCTTCGGCGCAACAACGATATAGCTTACGACGTAAACGGCAGCATCCTGCTCGAGTGTTTGTGCTGGGGAACTCGGCACTGCTGTCATGGTAGGCAACGTAATAGCCACTCCAGCCAACCGTCAAACACGGACCCATCATTGGAAGGCGCATTCATCATGGATCAGCCACGTTACAAAATCGCGGTGCTGGGAGGTACCGGGCCGCAAGGCACGGGGCTTGCCTTGCGGCTTGCGGCGGCGGGACACGATTTGACTGTTGGTTCGCGGCAGGCCGAACGCGCGCGTGCGGTCGCGGCCGAGCTGAGCACGCGCGGCGGCAAGACGATCCAAGGCAGCGATAACCGCTCTGCGGCGCAAGGCAGTGAAATTGTGTTTCTCACGGTGCCCTATGCCGTTCAGCGGAGCACCGTTGAGGCTGTGCTCGATGCGCTGCGCGGTAAAATCCTGGTCGATACGACCGTGCCGCTCGTCCCCCCCAAGGTCGGCCTGGTACAGTTGCCGCAAAGCCAATCGGCGGTGGCAGCGATCCAGCAACTCGCCGGAAGCGCGGTGCGCGTCGTCTCGGCGTTTCAGAACGTATCCGCGCAACATCTCAATGAGCTCGATCATCGCGAACTCCGCCGCGGCCGAGGCGCTGACCTCGGTGCTCATCACCATCAATCGCCGCTACAAGATCGCGGGAGCAGGCATCCGGATCACGGGTGTGCCGAAGGCATGACATTGGGCCTGCCGAACGCCGCCTCCATCTCGCGGCGCGCCTGCACGGCGACATCGCCGTCATCACAATCAACATCGCTCCATTTGAGGCATTCACCTTCCGCGATGTCGCGCTTGAGACGCACCCCGTGAGCAAGCCCGAGCGGCAACAGGCCGAGGTCAAGCGAGCGCTCCGCCGGGACCTGCTTGCCCCAGACACAGAAGCCACCCTCGCCGTCGAGCGTCTCGCCGCTCTTGAGCGTGCGCTTTGCGGTTGCGGCGACATCCGAGTGAAAGCCGGTCGGAGCGCCGGTCGATTCCTTGCGCAAGGCTGCGCTTGCAACTGAGACTCCGAGTTCGAGCCCGATCATGTGGATCGGCCGGTAGAGGGCGGCATAGCGGGAGCTGCGGTCGGGCAGCATGGCGTATTCCTTGAAACAACGCCGGGCATAGTCGCTCTCGCCTTCGATCACGACGTAGGTTCCAAGTGCGAGGTGATGCTCCACGTCGCGTCCATCGCGATGAACCGAGGAGACGACCTCAGTCACCCCGGCTTTCTCAATCATTCCCCCGTCGGCTTTAGGTTTGCATATCTCGGCAAGCTCGAACCGGCTCGCCGGCGGGAAGCCCAATCCATCGCTCTGCGGGGTGAGCCCGGTCGCATTGCAAACCGCCGTCATCTCTATGCCCGATTTGGTGCCGTCGACAAAGCTGTTGAACATCTTCGGGTTGATCGAGGCGCGATCAGCGATCTGCAGGTATTTGTCGAGAATCTCCCAGACCGTGTCGGGCGTGGAACGGTGATAATGCGGCTCGTAGCGCGTCCCCTTGCCGGCTGCGA
>CATPCO010000217.1 GCA_955652925.1 uncultured Xanthobacteraceae bacterium
AGCTGCTGAGCGATCGATTCTGCCACCAACTGCGCATCGAGCTCGGGTTTCCTGATCTCCACAATATTGATCACGACGTCGGATTTCGTGAGATTGGCGACCTTGCGCCGGAGCTTCTCGATGTCGGCGCCTTTTTTGCCGATCACCACACCAGGGCGGGCCGACTGAACGGTCACACGGCACTTCTTGTGCGGCCGCTCGATGACGATCTTCGAGACCGCCGCCTGCTTGAGGTCCTTCATCAGCTCCTTGCGGATCTTCATGTCCTCATGCAGCAGCTCGCCGTATTCGTTCTTGCCGGAATACCAGCGCGAATCCCAGGTGCGATTGATGCCGAGCCGCAAACCGATGGGGTTGACCTTTTGACCCATTCTCCACTCCTCTAAGAGACCGCAGCCTCACCCTCGCGCACCACAATGGTCAGGTTCGCGAAGGGTTTGAGAATCCGGCTCATGCGGCCACGGCCGCGAGCATGAAAGCGTTTTATCACGAGCGCCTTTCCGACATGCGCCTGCGCGACGATAAGCTCGTCGACGTCGAGCTGATGATTGTTCTCGGCGTTCGCAATCGCCGATTCCAGGCATTTGCGCACGTCGCGTGCCGTGCGCTTGCGCGAGAACTCGAGATCGGCGAGCGCCGCTGAAACCTTCTTGCCGCGAATGAGCTGGGCGAGAAGATTGAGCTTCTGAGGGCTCACCCTCAGCATGCGGGCCACTGCTTTTGCCTCGTTCTCGGCAAGCGCGCGAGCGCGCGTTTTCTTGCCCATTTGCGTCTCCCGTTGCTACCCGCCCGTCCCCGGCGAAGCAGCCGGCGCCGCGGCTGCGCTCGCTGCGGCGCCAGGAGCTGCCGGCCCCGTCGCACGCTTGGCCTTTCGATCGGAGGAATGTCCGTAGAATACCCGTGTCGGCGAGAACTCTCCGAACTTATGCCCGACCATCTCCTCGGTCACCAAGACCGGAATATGCTTCTGCCCGTTGTAGACACCGAAGGTCAGGCCCACGAATTGCGGCAGTATGGTCGAGCGTCGGCTCCAGATCCGGATCATCTCATGGCGTCCCGACGCGCGCGTAGCTTCCGCCTTCTTGAGCAGATAGCCGTCGACGAAAGGACCTTTCCAAATCGAACGTGCCATGATGCGATCCCGTTACTTCTTGCGCGCGTGGCGGCTTGCGATGATGAACTTGCCGGTGGATTTGTTATTACGCGTCTTCTTCCCCTTGGTTGGGAAGCCCCATGGCGTCACCGGATGGCGCCCACCGGACGTGCGCCCTTCGCCGCCGCCGTGAGGATGATCAATGGGGTTCATGGACACGCCGCGATTGTGCGGCATGCGCCCCATCCAGCGCTTGCGCCCCGCCTTGCCGATCGAAATGTTCATATTGTCGGGGTTCGAGACTGCGCCGATCGTAGCCATGCAGCGCCCATGCACGAGGCGCTGCTCGGCGGAGTTGAGACGCAAGATCACATACTCGCCGTCCCGCCCAACGATCTGGGCATAGGCACCGGCCGAACGCGCAATCTGGCCGCCCTTGCCAATCTTGATTTCGATATTGTGCACGATGGTGCCAATAGGAATGTTGCCGGCGGGCATCGCATTGCCGGGCTTCACATCCACATGCTCGCCTGAAACCACTGTATCGCCGGGCGCGAGCCGTTGTGGCGCGAGGATATAGGCAAGCTCCCCGTCCTCGTACTTGACCAGAGCGATGAAGCCGGTGCGGTTCGGGTCATATTCGATGCGCTCGACCTTGGCAGGCACATCGAATTTCCGGCGCTTGAAGTCGATGTTGCGATACGTCTTCTTGTGGCCGCCACCCCGAAACCGCACAGTGATGCGGCCATTGTTGTTGCGTCCGCCGGTCGAGATCTTTCCCTCGGTCAGCGACTTGACCGGCGTGCCGCGGTAGAGTCCGGCCCGATCCACCAGCACGAGCTGGCGCTGGCTGGGCGTGACCGGATTGTAGGATTTGAGTGCCATGGCGCCGCTTTCCCTCAGAGACCGGTGGTCACGTCGATGCGGTGACCCTCTTCGAGCGTCACGATCGCCCGCTTGACCTCCGACTGCTCCCCCACGCTTCCTTTGACGGCTTTGACCTTGCCTTTGCGGATATGCGTGTTGACACTCTTGACCTTCACGTCAAAGAGCTTCTCGACCGCCTCTTTGATCTGCGGCTTGGTTGCATGCCTGGCAACCTTGAACATCACCTGGTTGCGGTCCGAGGCGATGGTCGCCTTCTCGGTAATCACCGGCGAAACAATGACATCATAATGGCGCGGATCGGTGGTGCTCATTTCAGCCGCGCCTCCAAGGTGTCGAGCGCAGACTTGGTCAGCACCAGAGTCTGACGCCGCAAGATGTCGTAAACGTTGATCCCCTGTATCGGCAGGACATCGATGTTCTGAATATTGCGCGCGGCAAGCGCGAAATTTGCATCGATCTCGGTGCCATCGATGATCAGCGCGCTGGTCAGGCCGAGCTTCGCAAAATTGGTCCGCAGCTCCTTGGTTTTCCCATCCTTTAGATTTGCCTTGTCGAGCACAATGATGCCGCCGTCGCGTGCTTTGGCGGAAAGCGCATGCTTGAGCGCGAGCGCCCGCACTTTCTTGGGCAGGCCGATTGCATGACTGCGCGGCGTCGGACCAAATGACCTGCCGCCGCCGCGGAAGAGATTGACTTTGCGCGGTCCATGGCGCGCGGACCCCGTTCCCTTCTGACGGTACAACTTCTTGCCGGTGAGACTGATCTCGCTCCGATTCTTGACGTCATGGGTGCCGCGCTGGCGCTTGGCGAGCTGCCAGCGCACGCAGCGGTGAAGAATATCGGTGCGCGGCTCAAGGCCGAAGATTGCAGCTGGCAAATCGACCGAGCCTGCCTCGGTACCTTCGAGCGTGAGAATCTTGAGCTCCATTTCAGGCGCCCTCCCGTGCGTCCGGCGCAGGCTTCTCGGAAGCCTGTTCCTCACCCGCCGCGGACTGTGCCTCCGGCATGCGGAATTTTCCCGGCTTGGGAGCGCCCTCCGGCAATTTCTTTTTCACCGCGTCGCGCAGTGTTATCCACCCGCCTTTGTTGCCGGGAACGGCGCCCTCGACCAGAACGAGGCCGCGCTCCACATCGGTCTGCACCACCCGCAGGTTGAGTGTCGTCACGCGCTCCGTTCCCAGGTGGCCGGCCATTTTCTTGTTCTTGAAGGTTCTACCGGGATCCTGACGCCCGCCGGTCGAGCCATGGGAACGGTGCGATATGGAAACGCCATGGGAAGCGCGCAGGCCGGCGAAATTCCAACGCTTCATGGCGCCGGCGAAACCCTTGCCAATTGAAATGCCGGTGACGTCGACGAATTGTCCGGCGACAAAATGATCGGCCGTAATCTCGGCGCCGACCGGAATGAGGTCGTCCTCCTCGACGCGGAACTCGGCAAGTCTTCGCTTCGGCTCGACTTTGGCCACCGCGAAATGCCCGCGCTCGGCCTTGGGCAGATTGTTGGTCTTGCGCAGGCCGGAGCCGAGCTGCAGGGCCACATATCCATTCCTGTCCTTTGTGCGGTGCGCAATCACCTGGCAATTGGCAAGCCGCAGCACAGTCACGGGCACGTGCTCGCCCGCCTCGGTGAAGACGCGCGTCATGCCCATTTTCTGTGCGATCACCCCGGAACGCATGGCCCTCAATCCTGTGCAATAATCTTCAGAGTTTGATCTCGACGTCGACCCCCGCCGCGAGATCAAGCTTCATCAGCGCGTCGACGGTCTGCGGGGTGGGATCAACGATATCGAGAAGGCGCTTGTGGGTGCGCATCTCGAATTGCTCGCGGCTCTTCTTGTCGATGTGCGGGGAGCGGTTGACCGTGAATTTCTCGATCCTGGTCGGCAACGGAATGGGTCCGCGGACCTGCGCTCCGGTTCGCTTGGCCGTGGCTACGATCTCGCGCGTCGAGGCATCCAGGATACGGTGATCGAATGCCTTGAGCCGGATGCGGATGTTCTGTCCGTTCATTTGATTCGGAGGACAGACGACAGAGGACGGAGGACGGATTCAAACTACGTCTGAAACCACCTGCGCTCCTACATCTGCCCTGCGTCCTCCTCTGTCCTCTGTCACCCGTCTGCTGTCGTCCGCTACTCCGTGATCGATACGACCACGCCCGCGCCCACGGTCTTGCCACCTTCGCGGATCGCGAAGCGTTGCTTCTCCTCCATTGCGATCGGAGTAATCAGCTCGACGTCCATGGCGGCATTGTCGCCCGGCATGATCATTTCCGTCCCCGCCGGAAGCGTCACCTGTCCGGTGACATCGGTCGTGCGGAAGTAAAACTGCGGACGATAGTTGTTGAAGAAGGGCGTGTGACGGCCGCCTTCTTCCTTGGTCAGGATATAGGCCTCCGCCTTGAACTTCTTGTGCGGCTTGACCGATCCAGGCTTGCACAAGACCTGACCGCGCTCGACCGCATCCTTATCGATGCCGCGCAGAAGGCAGCCCACATTGTCTCCCGCCACGCCTTCGTCCAGAAGCTTGCGGAACATCTCCACGCCGGTGACGACCGATTTCTGGGTGTCGCGCAGTCCTACGATCTCGACTTCCTCTCCGACCTTGATCTTGCCACGCTCGATTCTGCCGGTGACCACGGTGCCGCGGCCCGAGATCGAGAACACATCCTCGATCGGCATGAGGAAAGGCTGATCGATCGGCCGCTCGGGCAAAGGCACAAAGCTATCGAGAGCCTCGTAGAGCTTGAGGATCGCCTCGTCCGCGAACTCGCCTTTCTCGCCGTTGAGCGCCTTGATGGCGGCGCCGCGGATCACCGGAGCCTTGTCGCCGGGAAACTGATACTTGGTGAGAAGCTCACGCACTTCGAGCTCCACCAGATCGAGCAGCTCGGGGTCGTCCACCACGTCTACTTTGTTGAGAAACACGACGATGTAGGGAACACCGACCTGGCGGGCGAGCAGGATATGCTCGCGCGTCTGCGGCATTGGCCCGTCCGCGGCTGAGACCACCAGGATCGCGCCATCCATCTGCGCCGCGCCGGTGATCATGTTCTTGACGTAGTCGGCATGGCCGGGGCAATCGACATGCGCGTAGTGGCGCTTCGCGGTCGCGTATTCGACGTGGCTCGTCGCGATGGTCAAAATCTTGGTGGGGTCGCGCCGGCCCTGGCTCTCCGATGCTTTCGCCACCTGATCATAGCTGACGAAGTTCGGCGTCCAGCCCTTGGCCGCCGACACTTTTGTCATGGCGGCGGTGAGCGTCGTCTTGCCGTGATCCACGTGACCAATGGTCCCCACGTTGCAATGCGGCTTGGTCCGTTCGAATTTCTGTTTAGCCATGGGACTCTCCGTTTCGGTCCTCGCGTGAGCTCTCGGGTTTGAATGTCAGGCGAACTTCGCCTGGATCTCGGCGGCAACCGCCGAGGGAACCTGTTCATAGTGGTCGAATTGCATGGTGAACGTGGCGCGGCCCTGTGACATGGAGCGCAGATTGCTGACGTAGCCGAACATATTCGCGAGCGGCACCATGGCATTGACCACATTGGCGTTGCCGCGCATGTCCTGACCCTGAATATGTCCGCGCCGGGAATTGAGGTCCCCGATCACCGAGCCGGTATATTCTTCGGGTGTAACCACTTCCACTTTCATGATCGGCTCGAGCAGGACCGATCCGCCTTTCTGCAACGCCTCGCGCAATGCTGCCCGCGCGCAGATTTCGAACGCGAGCGCCGAGGAGTCGACATCGTGATAGGCGCCGTCGATCAGAGTGACTTTCAGGTCGACCACCGGAAACCCTGCGAGCACCCCCGAGCCCAGCACCGATTCAAGACCTTTTTCGACGCCCGGGATGTATTCCTTGGGCACCGTTCCCCCGACTACGGAATTCGCGAATTCGAATCCGCCGGCGGGCGGCAGCGGTTCGGCGACGATCTTGATGCGCGCGAACTGACCGGCGCCGCCGGTCTGTTTCTTGTGCGTGTGGTCCACCGTCACCGGTCGCGTGATCTTCTCGCGATAGGCCACCTGTGGGGCGCCGATATTGGCATCCACCTTGTAGGTGCGCTTGAGAATGTCGACCTTGATGTCGAGATGGAGCTCGCCCATTCCCTTGATGATGGTCTGACCCGATTCCGGATCGGTCGCGACACGGAACGAAGGGTCCTCAGTGACGAGCTTCGCCAGCGCGACACCAAGCTTCTCCTGGTCCGCCTTCGATTTCGGCTCGATGGCGATCTCAATCACCGGCTCGGGAAATTCCATCTTCTCCAGGATCACCGGATTCTGCTGGTCGCAAAGAGTATCGCCGGTTCGCACCTCTCTTAGCCCGGCAAGCGCCACGATATCGCCCGCGTAGGCCTCCTTGATATCCTCGCGGTTATTCGCGTGCATCAACAGCATGCGCCCGATCCGCTCTCTGCGTTCTTTGCTCGAATTGAGAACGCCGGTACCGCTTTCCAGCCGCCCGGAATAGATGCGGCAGAAGGTGATGGTGCCGACGAAGGGATCATCCATGATCTTGAACGCGAGCATCGCCAGCGGCTCGCTGTCCGAAGCCTTGCGCTCGACCTCGTTACCCTTGCTGTCGATACCCTTGATCGGTGGCACATCGAGCGGCGACGGCAGATAGTCGACGACCGCATCGAGCAGAGGCTGCACCCCTTTGTTCTTGAATGCGGAGCCGGCGAGCACCGGGAAGAACGTCCCGCTCAGAACGCCTTTGCGGATCAGGCGCTTGAGCGTCGCCTCGTCGGGCTCCTTGCCGTCGAGATAGGCGGCCATCGCTTCATCGTCGAGCTCGACCGCCGCTTCGATCATTTTTTCGCGATATTCCTTGGCCTGGTCCAGCAAATCGGCTGGAATCTCGACGTCATGATAGTTGGCGCCGAGCGACTCGTCGTCCCACACGACGCCTTTCATGCGAACCAGGTCGATGATGCCTTTGAACTGCTGCTCGGCGCCAATGGGCAGCTGGACTGCTACCGGCTTTGCTCCGAGCCGTTCGACAATGTCTTTGAGGCACTGAAAGAAGTCCGCTCCGACCTTGTCCATCTTGTTGCAGAACACGATGCGGGGAACCTTGTATTTGTCGCCTTGGCGCCAGACCGTCTCGGTCTGCGGTTCCACACCTTGGTTGCTGTCGAGCACGCACACGGCGCCATCGAGCACGCGCAGGCTGCGCTCCACTTCAATCGTGAAGTCGACGTGTCCGGGCGTATCGATGATGTTGAGCCGCTTGTTGTTCCAGAACGCGGTCGTGGCCGCGGACGTGATTGTTATGCCGCGTTCCTGCTCCTGCTCCATCCAGTCCATGGTGGCCGCGCCCTCATGGACCTCGCCGATCTTGTGGCTCTTGCCGGTATAATAAAGGATCCGCTCGGTGGTCGTGGTCTTGCCGGCATCGATGTGTGCCATGATGCCGAAGTTGCGATAATCCTGAATGGGATGGGTGCGGGGCATGGAAATCTCGGTCGTTATGTTCTGTGGCCCGCCTTCACCAACGGTAATGGGAGAACGCCCGGTTGGCCTCGGCCATGCGGTGCGTATCCTCACGTTTCTTGACCGCGTTTCCGCGGCTGTTGGATGCATCGAGCAGCTCGGCCGACAAGCGCTCGGTCATGGTCTTTTCGTTGCGCTCGCGCGCCGCCGCGATGATCCATCGGATGCCAAGCGCTTGCCGCCGGGTCAAGCGCACTTCGACGGGGACTTGATACGTCGCGCCGCCCACGCGTCGCGAGCGAACCTCGATTGAGGGCATGACATTGCCGAGCGCCTGCTCGAACACCGAAACCGGGTTCTGCTTCGTCTTTGACTCAATGATTTCGAGCGCGCCATAGACAATGCCCTCGGCCACCGACTTCTTGCCGGCGCGCATGACCGAGTTCATGAATTTCGAGACCACGACATTCCCGTATTTCGGATCCGGGTTGATCTCGCGTTTTTCGGCGCTGTGGCGGCGGGACATCGGCTCGTCCTTTGCTCTTCTTTCCTTGGCTCAACGCAAAACGACCCAATCACTTGGGTCGTTTTGCTCCGTACTTGGAGCGCCTCTGCTTGCGGTTTTTCACGCCTTGGGTGTCGAGTACGCCGCGCAGGATGTGGTAGCGCACGCCCGGCAGGTCCTTCACGCGGCCGCCGCGGATCATCACCACCGAATGCTCCTGCAAATTGTGTCCTTCGCCGGGAATGTAGCCGATCACCTCAAAGCCGTTGGTAAGCCGGACCTTCGCCACCTTGCGCAGCGCCGAATTCGGCTTCTTTGGGGTCGTGGTGTAGACGCGCGTGCAAACGCCGCGTTTCTGCGGGCACTGCTGGAGCGCCGGCACCTTCTTCTTTGCATGCTGCACCACGCGCGGATTGCGGATGAGCTGATTGATCGTCGGCATCGTCTCTTTTGCCTTGCCTTGCCTTGCCTTGCCTTGCCTTGCCTTCACCGCCACCCGACCGGCAGCGAATGAAACGTCAAATTCCAACGCGCAAAACGGAAGAGCGCCTTTCGCGTTGATGCGCGCGGCGCTCACCCGTTGACAGAGGACCATCCCGCGCGGCGAGACGGTCATGCACTTCTCATCTGACCTTGTGTCAGAGGCAGCGTCTGAGCTTCATTCGTCGAGGCTCTGTGGCCTTCCCCGCGGCACGAGACTGTCAAGCAATCTCAACGACTTAGCGGTTTGGGCACGCCGTTCCGAGCAAGCGAAGCTCACCGCCTGCCGAAAAGTGGGGGCTATGTATCGGCGCGACACCGGGAAGTCAAGGCACAAAGGCCGATGAAATCGACACTTTCGAGCCTGTCCCGGATGCGGCGCAGGGTTTCTTGGACGGGTCGGGTACTGTCCTGGACAATCCCTCCCCGAAGGGGCAGCGCAATCGCATATGACAAGCGTCCCGCAAACCCCGGACGGGAAGCACATCGCGGTCGCGAAGCTGGTAGGGGCGGGTTTGAAACCCGCCCCTACAAGAACCACCAGCGTAGTGCCGCTTCGCGGCCTCGGTTTGTGGTACGGCTTGGCCGCGCTGCGCCCGGGAGTCAGGCAGCCTGCTTGACGAGGCGCGCAACCTCGCGCTGGACCAGTTTGCAGTAGACGCCCTTGCGCCGCAGCAGGACCTGCGGCGGACCATCCTCGCAGACCTTTCCGGAACCGAGCACCACGATGCGATCGAAGCTGCGCAGGCTCGAGAGCCGGTGAGCAATGGCGATGACCGTGCGGTTGCCCATAAGCCGATCCAGCGCTTCCCGAACGGCCTCCTCCGATTCACTGTCGAGCGCCGAGGTCGCTTCATCGAGCAAAAGAATTGGCGCATTCTTCAGGAAAGCACGCGCAATCCCCAGTCGTTGCCGCTGACCCGGAGAAAGTTTTATTCCGCGATCACCCACAACTGTAGCAAGCCCATCTGGCAGCTTTGCAATGAAGTCGTCGCAATTGGCGGCGGAGATGGCCTTGAACACTTCGGCGTCCGAGGCGTCGGGCCGGCCATATCGGATGTTCTCGATGATCGAGCGATGGAACAGGGACATATCCTGCGGAACGACCGCGATGGCCGCGCGCAGGCTCTCTTGAGTAACACGCGATATATCCTGACCGCCGATAAGGA
>CATPCO010000218.1 GCA_955652925.1 uncultured Xanthobacteraceae bacterium
AGGTCGATCGATTGCTCGGCGTTGAGCCTCGGATCGCAGACCGTGTGATAACGGTCCTTGAAATCGGCATCGGTGATCATGCGGGCTCCGCCCGTGCATTCGGCAACATTCTGGCCGGTCATTTCAAGGTGCACCCCACCCGCGTGGGTGCCTTCGGCGCGATGAACCGCAAAGAATGTTTTCACCTCGGAGAGAATGCGATCGAAGGGCCGGGTCTTGTAGCCGGTCTCCGAGGTGATGGTGTTGCCGTGCATGGGATCGCATGACCACACGACGATCTTGCCTTCGCGCTGTACGGCACGGATCATGCCGGGGAGCTGATCGGCCACTTTGTCCGCCCCGAGCCGCACAATCAGCGTGAGACGCCCCGCCTCGTTCTGTGGATTGAGAATGTCGATCAGGCGGAGCATCTCGTCGACCTTGCTGCTCGGGCCGCATTTGAGCCCAAGCGGATTCATGATGCCGCGGCAGAACTCCACATGCGCGTGATCCGGCTGTCGCGTGCGGTCGCCGACCCACACCATATGAGCCGAAGTGCAGCAGAACGTGCCGGGACGGGTGGAGTCCTCGCGCGTCATGGCCTGCTCGTAGCCGAGCAGGAGCGCCTCGTGGCTGGTGTAGAAGTCGGTGCTCTTGAGCTCCGGGTGGCGCTCGAGATCGAGTCCGCAGGCCTGCATGAAGCCGAGCGCCTCGGAGATGCGGTCAGCCAGCTCCTCGTAATGATGTGACTGCGGGGAATCCTTGACGAAGCCAAGCGTCCATTGTCGGACATTGGCAAGGTTGGCGTAGCCTCCGTGCACAAATGCGCGCAGGAGATTGAGGGTCGCGGCCGAATGGCGATAGGCCTCGATCTGCCGTGCCGGATCGGGACGGCGCGCTTCCGGCGTGAACTCGACGCCGTTGATGATATCGCCGCGGTAGCTCGGCAGCTCCTTGCCCTCCCTCTTCTCCGTCGGTGCCGTGCGCGGTTTTGCGAACTGGCCGGCAATCCGGCCGACCTTCACCACCGGCAAGGCGGCGGCGTAGGTGAGCACAACGGCCATTTGCAGGAATACGCGCAGGAAGTCGCGGATGTTATTTGCGCTGACGTTATTCGCGCTGGGCTCCGAGAAGCTTTCGGCGCAATCGCCGCCATGCAGGAGGAAACCCTCGCCCATGCCGACGCGGCCAAGCGCCTGCTTGAGGTTGCGGGCTTCGCCGGCAAATACCAGCGGCGGAAACGTCGCGAGCTCGCGCTCGACCTTTTCCAGCGCGGCCTTGTCCGGGTACTCCGGCACCTGCACGATTTTCTTCTGCCGCCAGCTGTCGCGCGTCCAACGCTCGGGCATGACCGCCCTCCACTACGCTTGCGCCCGGCTGTAGCCCGGATGAGCGAAGCGATATCCGGGGAGCACTCTCGCATATCGCGGAGCCTGCCATCGGGCGGCGCTTCGCGCCGACCCGGTGGCTCATGCAGGCTACGGTGCGGGCGGGATTTTTCGGCCCTGCGGGCTTATACACGAGACGGCTGAGCCGTTGCCAGCGGCATTTACTCCGCTGCTTCGCGCTGATAGCTCACCGCCTTCTCGCGCAAGGTTACGAGCTCTTCCGCCGCCGTCGGATGCACGGCAATGACGTTGTCGAAATCCGCCTTTGTCGCCTTCATCTTTACCGCAATGCCGGCGAGCTGAATCATCTCGCCGGCATCGGGTCCGACGATGTGGCAGCCCACAACGCGGCCGGTTTCCCCGTCCACCACGAGCTTGAAGAATGCGCGCGTGTCGCGTCCGGCAAGCGACATCTTCATGGGGCGGAACGAGGTCTTGTAGATGTCCACTTTGGCAAGGCGCTCGCGCGCCACGGCCTCGGTCAGTCCGATGACGCCCAGTTCGGGTTCCGAGAACACGGCCGTCGGCACATCGGTGTGATCGACCGCGGTGGGCCGGCCGCCGAACACGGTATCGGCGAAAGCGTGACCCTCGCGGATCGCAACCGGCGTGAGGTTCACCCGGTTCGTGACATCGCCGACGGCGTAGATGTTCGCGACCGATGTGCGTGAAAACTCGTCAACCGCAATGCCGCCCGTTTTCGCAATTTGTACGCCCGCCGCGTCCAGACCCAGGTCCGAAATATTGGGCCGCCGCCCGGTCGCGAACATCACCTGATCCACCACGAACGATTTTCGATCGGATAGCTCGACGCAAAGCCCATGCTCGACCTTCTCGACGGCATCCACTGTTTGCTTCGTGATGATCGTGATCCCACGCTTCGCCATTTCCGAGCGCAGATGCTCGCGCACATCGTCGTCGAAACCACGCAGAATGTTTTCGCCCCGGTAGACCAATATCACTTGCGAGCCAAGACCGTGGAAAATGCCGGCAAACTCGACCGCGATATAACCGCCGCCCTGGATGAGGATGCGCGCAGGCAAGTCCTTGAGGTGAAAAGCCTCGTTGGAGGAGATGACGTGCTGCAAGCCGGCAATCTCGGCGCCGAGGGCCGGCGCAGCGCCGGTCGCGATCAGAATGGTGTCAGCGCGCACCCGGTCGCCATTTGCGAGCAGGCACACCGTGTTCGCGTCCTCGATCTTCGCGCGGCTGCGCACGAGCGTGACTTTTGCGCGCTCGAGGTTTGTAACATAGGCGGCCTCGAGGCGTGCGATCTCGCGATCCTTGTTGGCGATCAGCTTTGCCCATTCGAACGCCGGCTTGTCCAGGGTCCAGCCATATCCGGCGGCATCCTCGAACTCGTCGGAGAAACGCGCGGCATAGACCAGGAGCTTCTTGGGAACGCAGCCGCGAATGACGCACGTACCGCCTACCCGGTACTCTTCGGCCACCATGACGCGTGCGCCGTAGCCGGCCGCGATGCGGGCCGCCCGCACCCCCCCTGAGCCGGCGCCTATGACGAAAAGATCGACGTGATGATCCATCAGAAACGCGAATAGCGAATGGTGGGCAGCGAATAGGAAATCAGCGCTCTCTCCCCACTCTAGCCATTCGCTACGCGGTATTCGCTAGATTTCGTGTCCGCGCTTTTTCATTTCTGCGCGCATCCTGCTCATGATTTCTTCGGAAAGTTTTTCTGCCCAGTGCGCAGCCGCTCTCACGCTCTCATCCGCGATTGCGGGCTCAGTTGAAAGAAGCTTGCGGCCCAGCGCCGATTTGTAGAACGCGACCGTGTCCTTGAGCTCCTGCTCGGTGAACCGGTCGGCATAAAGCCTCGCGGTCGCGTTCATGACTTCGGCGGCGCGCGGGGCAAACTCGCTCCGCAGATTGGCGGCAACATCGTTGAGGTCTTTGCCCAACATGGGATTGGTCTGCAGGAACATGCCTTTCGCTTTCTCGACCACGCCGACAATCAAAGGTTCATAAAGCGTCTTTGCGCCTTTGATGGTGACTAGCTCGTTGGCTGCCGCGAGCGCGGCAGGCGAGGGTCGTTGCTGCGCCGGCGCTGTGCCGGCGGATATGACCAAGCCGATGATGGCGGCGCGAGCCACGCCGGCCAGGGAATAACGCAACATGGGAACCCCTCCTTTGTTTGGCGGTCTAATGCCGTTCGATGACTCGCACGCCGTCCGAGCCTGCCAGCACCGCGGCGTGAGCGAGCCCGATAAACAGACCATGCTCGACCACCCCGGAGATGCCGTCGAGCGCCTTGGCCAGCGCTCCCGGATCGGCGATGCGCCCAAATGACGCGTCCACAATCCAGTGCCCGCCATCCGTGACGAAAGCGTGGCCGTTCTTGCCGCGTCGAAGCAGCATCGGCCCGCTACAACCTGCGGCGGAGGTCGCAGCTTCGATCTTGCGCCGTGTCGCGGCGAACCCGAACGGCACCACCTCGATGGGAAGCGGGAAGCGGCCGAGCGCCGGCACCCATTTGGATTCATCGGCAATGACGATCATGCGTGCGGAGGAAGAAGCCACGATTTTTTCGCGCAACAGCGCGCCGCCACCTCCCTTGATCAGGCTCAAATCCGGGGCAATTTCGTCAGCGCCATCGATGGTAAGATCGAGGCAGGGAGTCTCATCAAGGGTTGTAAGCCGTACTCCAGCCTGTTCGGCGTCCCTTCGCGTCGCCTCCGATGTCGCCACCGCGATCACATCAAGCCCCGCGCGCACGCGCTCGCCCAGGAGCTCGACGAAATGGCGCGCCGTCGAGCCGGTGCCCAGTCCGAGCCGCATTCCCGGCTGCACAAATGCAAGCGCCCGGGTGGCGGCAGCGCGTTTTTGTGCCTCAACGCCCACGATTGGGAGTACCGCCGTCAAAGGATAACCGTTTTGATCCATCTGGCCCGGTTTGCGAGCGCGAGCATAGAGCATGTCCCGCAAAAGTGGGAACCGGTTTTGCGAAAAAGGACATGCTCAAATAAAGACATAGAACAGGATGACGATGCGAAGAAAAGTCATCCTGCTCTATGCGCACGCCACCCGCCTTGCCATTGCGCTTATCCACCGGTAGCGGTCGGGCATGATGCGTGAGGATCGCAACGCCCCTCCCCTTGTCGTTTTCGATCTTGACGGCACGCTGGTCGACACGGCGCCTGATCTCATCGGCACGCTTGATGTCATCTTTGAGCGCCACGGCATCCCGAGATTATCCTATGAGGATGCCCGCAACATGGTCGGCGGCGGTGCCCGCAAGTTGATCGAGCGTGGGCTAGCCGCCGAACGGTGCCCCGTTCCAGCAGCCCCTCTGGATCGCCTCGTGCAGGAGTTCATTGCGCATTACGCCGCCCACATCGCCGACCGCTCACGGCCCTTTCCCGGCCTTGATGCCGCCCTCGATGCGCTTGCCGTCGTTGGCTGTCACTTTGCGGTGTGCACCAATAAGCTCGAATGGCTGGCACGGCGGCTCTTGGATGCGCTGGGGCTGACCGGGCGGTTCGTTGCGATCTGCGGCGGTGACACGTTCGGAATGCAAAAACCTCATCCCGAAGTCTTGCGCCGCACCATCGCTTGCGCCGGGGTTGCGGGCCTGCCCGTCATGGTCGGTGATTCCATCACCGATGTGAGCATGGCCCGGGCAGCAAAAACTCCAGTTATTGCAGTAGCCTACGGGTACACCGAGATAGCGCCGCAGGAGCTGGGGGCGGATCGGGTGATCGAGGCCTTGGCCGAGCTGCCGGAGGCGATTTTCGACCTCGTTGGCCGGATCGCGCAGCCCGAAGTAAGTTAACAAAGGCCGGGTTTTTACCTTATCAACGCCACACTTCAGGCCGACCTTCAGGCTGCACCCATGCGGGGGGACTTGGGCGTGCTGTCCCGCCACATGTGCTGGGGTGCTTCTGGGGTAAGGCGCTTGTCGCCGAAGTGGTGGGGTCTAGTCATGAGCCGAGTCATTGCCATCGTGGCATGTGGCTTATCTGTAGCCGCGTGTTCCGGATCAATGCCCAGCCTGAATTTTCTGAGCTCGTCGCCGCCGACGGACGCGGTGCGGTTCGAGTCCGAGCCGCCGGGCGCCGAAGTCAAGACCGGTTCAGGACAGGCATGCCGTACCCCCTGCGAGCTCGCCGTTGCGGTGGCATCGGAAGTCCCCGCAACGTTTGCACTCAATGGATACCAGTCGCAGACCGTGTCGCTGCGATCTGATGGTGGCGGAACATTCTCTTCGGCTCACCTCGCGCCCAATCCGGTTTATGTCGAGCTCAGCGCAGCGCCGCCTCCGGCGCCCGCGAAGAAACACGTCAGGAAGAAACCGGCCATAGCAAAAGTTCGACCGAGCAGCTCGGTGGCCTCCGCGGCTTCAGATGCGCCTGCCCCTGCGACGGCTGCGCCGGCACCATCTGCATCTGCCCCGACCGAGTCGGCGGCCTCTGCCACCAACTATCCCTGGCCCGAGCCTCCCAAGGTCAAGTAACGGACCGGCTGGCCTCGAAACTTTCCGTGAGAGGCCGGGGCTCGCCCCACAAGTCGGGCTTACCCGACTTGCGGAACGCTTGATGTGCGGACCTCGGGCAAGCCCGAGGTCCGGTGCCTTTCGCTTGATGGGCTGCCGCTGTTATTGAATTCCTTTACCGTCTGGCTCATATCCGTCACAATTCCCATATCAGGCGGAACATGGTCCAGGCTGCACAAAATCCTCGCTGGGACGGGCTCGTGGATCCGTTTGCGCGCGCGATCACGTATCTGCGCGTCTCGGTGACGGATCGATGCGATTTTCGCTGCGTCTATTGCATGTCGGAAAACATGGCCTTCCTGCCGAAGGCCGATCTTCTCAGCCTGGAAGAGCTCGACCGGCTGTGCAGCGCCTTTATCGCGCGCGGA
>CATPCO010000219.1 GCA_955652925.1 uncultured Xanthobacteraceae bacterium
GTAGTGTATGAGGCAATATCATATCGATTACCGCGCATCGTGTGCGGATCACCACCCATCCCTTCATTTGTCGCCGTCGCAAACATCGAGAAGATCGGTCGCAAAGCCGATTTTTTCAGCAGCCTGCTAGAGCAGTAGCCCGGATTGAGCGTAGCGAAATCCGGGGTTTCAGTGAGCGGCCTGGTAATCCCGGGTTTCGCTTACGCTCAACCCGGGCTACAGGCCTGGGGCAAGCCGCAGTCAGCGGATCAGCTCAAACGGCACCTGAGTAGGTCCATATCGCTCGACGACCGTCTGTTCGACGGGGTCATAAGTGTGCTGGAGCACCGTGCCTTCGCCCAGGCGTTGACTGCGCACAATGATCGCGACCGAGCGGGCGGGGCCGCCCTGCTCGGCATGAACGGCGCGCGGCGGCACGAGATCGACCTTTCCCTGCGTGCCGATGGTGATTGACGAAAGCCGCAGCTCGGCGTGGCCAGGTTTCTCGCCGTCATCGAGGCGGTCATAGCGCTCGAGCCGCTCCGATCCGTCGAGGATGCCGTACAGCACCCATGCATCCGCATGGTCGTGCACGCTTCCGACGCGGCCGGGCGCGCGCACCACGGCGGTGATGGCGAAATGATAGTCGGGATCGACATAGAGCAGGAGATACTTGCGCCCTTCGGTGGAAGGCCATTGCGCCGAATGCGCCTTGAGCTCGGGGTCTGCGAGCAGCCGCTCAAGCAACGGTCGCGCCGCTTGCATTCGCGATTGGTTGTCCGGCTGCGTCGCCCAGATGGCACGCAAGTCGCGGACGAATTTCTCCAGCATCGGCAAGCCCGGCATGGCGCGGCGCTACTCGAAAAGCGGTTCGCCCTGCACCGTGCAGCGGCGCAGGAGGCGGCGCTCATGTTTGGGAAAATCGGTGCGCGCGTGGATGGTGCAGCGATTGTCCCACATGAGAAAATCGCCGAGCTGCCAGACATGCTCGTAGATGAATTCGCGCCGCTCGCCGATTTCGTAGAGTTGCTCGAGGATGGCGCTGCTTTCGTTGGCCGGCATGCCGTCGATGAGCGCCGTCATGAGCCGGTCGACGAACAGGCTTTTGCGGCCGGTTTCGGGATGCGTGATGAACACGGGATGATAGTGATGCGGAATGCCGCTGAAATCTCCCGATATATCGGCCTTCTCCGAGCGCTTGTATTCATGGAGGTGGAGCGCTTTCTTGCCCGTGAGCCCCTGCTTGAGCGCGGCCGGCAGCGCTTCATACGCTTTGTACATGTTCGAGAACTTCGTATTGCCGCCGGTCGACGGCAGCTCGAGGGCATGGAGAAAAGTGTACTTGTAGGGTCGCGCGGTGTAGCCGGAATCGATATGAAACCAGAATTCTCCCTCGCCGAACGCGCCGATCGGCTGCCCGTCGACCTTGATGTTGCTCACGAGCAGCACCTTCTCGTTGTCCTGCAGAATGCCCTCCGCGCGGCTGCGCAGGGTCTCCGGCGCTTTCTTGCGATTGCCGAGATCACCGAAATAGGATGCAAACGCAAGCTGCTGGTCTTGCGTGATGGCCTGGCCGCGAAACACCAGCACGAGGTGCTTTGCCCACGCATGCTTGATCGCCTGCACCGTCCGCTGCGAGAGCGGCCTTGTTACATCGACGCCCTTTATCTCCGCGCCGCACGCGTCTGATAATGGCGTTACAGTCAGATCGATGACGTCTTGCATGCGGCTCAAGCCTCGTATCGAGGGCAGATCGGAGCATAGATCGCCGCTTGGCCTCGCCCAGCCTGCGACTGGTCCCAGGATGAATGCGAGGCTGCGGGCAGCACGCGCATTCCGATCATTGGCGTGTGCCGATCGAGACCCGCAACCGGCAGCCACAGCATATCCCAATCCGCTTGCCCGAGGATAGTGGCCTTCGCTTCGGCTTCGCTCAGTCCATCGAACGATATGACATGCAACGCGCCGCCATTCGGCACATTGAAAGCATCGCGCTGCGCATGAGCGCCGTCAAAAAGATCCCGGCTCCAGTCGCTGATGTAGGGCGCCCATTCAAAGAAGCCCCAGTCCGATGTATATTGCGGCGTCTCGAAAGCCTCGGGTGATTCGAGCGTCCACAGGGTCAGATAATTGCGGCCGGTGCCGGACGCCAACCGGAACCGCTGACACGTGCAAAAATACGGTTTGGCGAGCATCTGCTTGATTTTCGGACCGCTATACCATGCATTCCATGCATCCTCCTTGTCGGGCCGGGTGAAATTGCATCGAACGATATAGACGAAGACCATGTAGTTCACGGGTCCGGACCGAAAATGCTGACTCAGCCGCAATGCCCAGCGCGCGATATCAGCGGGCATTATGTCGAGAGGATAATTTTTTAAATAATTTGGGTCGAGGGATTGATAAAGGTGTATTATCGTCGGCAGTTCGTCCAAGCGGGTCCCAGTCGGCCCAGCCGCTCCAGACGCGCTCGCCGGCAGCCTGTGCTCGTTCCCTCAGCTGCGCGAAATCGACACCCGCAATCCGGCCGTTTTCCATGCAGACCTTTCCGTCGACAATTACGGTTTCCACATCATCACCGATTCCGCAGTCGACAACGCTCTTGATGGGATCGCGTACCGGGCCGAAGCGCAATGTCCCGCGCCCGTCCAGCGCAATGATAATAATGTCGGGCTTGGCGCCGGGCGCGAGCCGGCCGATGTCATCGCGCCCGAGCGAGCGAGCGCCGCCGAGAGTCGCGGCTTCAAACACCTCGGCCGCGGTTGCCGCTTTTAGATTTCGGCTCGCCACCTTGCCGAAATAGGACGCATTGCGCATCTGCAGAATCATGTCGCGCGGATAGGTGTCCGTGCCCAGCGCGACGTTGACGCCGGCGTTGCGATAAGAATGCCAGCTGTCCAGAAAGCGTGCGCGGCGCGCGATATTGACCGGACAATGGGAAATGGAGCAGCGGTGACTGCCCATGATTTCGAGATCGTGGGCACCGGAATAGCTCGCCAGCACATTATCGGCGGTCAGATTACCGTGGCCGATATTGAGCTTGTCGGACATCAGCCCGACATCCTGTAAAAGCTCGATGGATGTCATCTGGTGCTCGCGAATGATGTCGAACACCTCGTGGATGTTGTAGGCGGCATGGATCGCGACCGGCAGGTTGCGTTCCCGTGCCGCCTTCGACGCCGCCCGCATCAGTGCCACCGTGCAGGTCTCGATTTCGCGCGGCACCAGGATGCCGCGCACGCGATCGCCATGCGCGCCCTGATGGCGTTCTATGAAGTCCAGCGCGAGAGCAAACTCGCGTTCGCCTGCGGGCTCATCCAGCACGCGCACGAGCTTGCCGCCTTCGCCTCCGACCCAGCGGCCGCTGTCAAACCCTGGCCCGAGATAGGCGCGGATGCCGAGCTCGCCCACCTCCTCAAGCAAGGCCTGCTGCACGCGGAGCTGGCTACCGAACTCCACGAAGGTCGTGATGCCGTTGCGCAGGAGCTCCGCGACCGTGAAGCGTGCATTGAAGGCCACGTCTTCGGCGGCCGCCTTGTCATCGGGTCGCGCGTAGCGCGGATCGCCGCCCACCCGCGCGCCGGCGCGGGCCACGCTAATTTCCAGGAAAGGCTGTCCGAAGTAATCACCCCGCCCGACATCGCTGATCAGACGGTGCGAAGCGCGATGCCCCGAATGGACGTGCGCGTCAATAAAGCCTGGGGCCACCAGCTTTTCCCGCGCGTCGATTTCGCGATCGATGTCACCATCGAATCGCTCGCCGACGAACAGGACCGTGTTCTGCTCGAACACCAGCTCCGCGTGGCGCCAGAGCGTGTGATGCCCGTTGGCGTGACCGACAAGCCAGCCGCACTTAATGCGGGTGCGCATGCATATAGGCTTTGGCTTCCGCGATCTCCGGGCGCTGGCCGTCTCCTTCATTCGCGAGATCGAGCGCCATGGCGTAATA
>CATPCO010000220.1 GCA_955652925.1 uncultured Xanthobacteraceae bacterium
AAGAACACTCCGGCCAAAACCGCGGTCGTGCGGGTCAGAATATTCGATGTCCCGCGGCTCGAAAGAAATCCGCCGGTTGAGCCGACCCCAAGCCCGCCCCCTTCCGATTTTTGCAACAGCACCACCCCGATCATGGTGCAGATCACCATGAGATGGAGGACGACAATGACGGTCTGCATGAATCCCCGCTCGGCTCGATTTGGGTGTGAAGGCGTGGCGGTTCCGGCCGCTCATATAGGGCGCTGCGGTCCAACCATCAAGAAATCGGCACGGCGGCTGCGGTTGGACGCGATCCTTGCGTACTTGTAGGGGCGGGTTTGAAACCCGCCCCTATCATGGATCACGGTGGGTGTTCAGCGATAGACGCCGGCAACCGCCAAGAACTCCTGCGCATTGAGGCTCGCGCCGCCGACGAGTGCCCCATCCACGTCGGCAACGCTCATCAGCTCCTTGGCGTTGGATGGCTTGACCGATCCGCCATAGAGAATGCGCATCGTCCCCATCGTGCTCCCAAATCTCGACGCAAGGCGCTGGCGAATGAATCCATGGATTTCGGCAATGTCGTTTGTGGTCGGAGTGAGGCCGGTGCCGATGGCCCAGACTGGTTCGTACGCCACGACAACGGTGTCAGCAGTCGAGCCGTCAGGCAGTGAGCCGTCGAGCTGAGAGCGGACGACTTCGAGGGCCGAGCCGCCCTCTCGCTCAGCACGGGTTTCCCCGACACAGACGATCGCCAACAGGGAGGCGCGCCGCGCTGCGAGCGCCTTGGCACGGACATCCGCGTCTGTCTCTTTGTGGAAAGTGCGACGCTCCGAGTGCCCAACAATGACGGCGGTCGCCCCGGCATCCCGCAGCATTTCAGCCGAAATGTCTCCGGTGAAGGCGCCGGCGGGCTCGGGGTGACAATCCTGCGCCCCGATGGCCACGGGGGTGCCGCCAGCAAAGCCTGCGAACTCCGCGATCAATGTCGCCGGCGGGCACACCATAAGCTCAACAGCGGAAAGCTCACCCGCCCCTGCGATGATGGCCGCAAGCTCGCGTGCGCAAGCGCGCAGGCCGTTCATCTTCCAGTTTCCGGCCACGAGCGGCCGGCGCCGAGCGCTCACAAGGTTCTCCTTTGCCCTTAATCCCGCCACGGCCTTAGCCCAACGAATATTGCGGGGCAGTCAGGGCCACCCTAAGATGTGCGACCCCTCGGAAGCGAGGGTTTTCCACCCGGACGGCGCATGCTTCGAGGTCTCAGAAAAGCCTCTACCAATTGGCTCGGCAAGGTGGTGATGGCCGGCGTGGTCGGCTTTCTGGTCATCAGCTTTGCCATTTGGGGCATCGGCGACATCTTCCGTGGATTCGGCCGCTCGACCGTGGCCAAGATCGGCGGCACTGAGATCACAATCGAGCAGTTCCGTACTCTCTATAACGATCGGCTCCAGCAATATTCCCGGCAGCTCGGCCGCCCCATCAGCATGGACCAGGCCCGCGCCCTGGGCCTCGACCGGCTGGTGCTCGGGCAAATCGTTTCCGAAATCGTGCTCGATGAGAGAGCGCGCAAGCTCGGTCTCAACCTCTCGGATGCAGAAGTTGCGAAGCTGATCGCCGCTGATCCCGCGTTCCGTGGCCCGACTGGCCAGTTCGATCGTTTCACCTTTGAGCAGACCATCCGCAATGCCGGTTATACCGAAGCCCGCTACGTTGCCGAGCAGCGTCGGCGGATGCTGCGGCGCGAGCTCGCCGGCACGATCGCGTCGGGGATGGAAGCGCCCAAGGCGCTCATCGAGGCTGCCAATCGCTATCAGAACGAGCAGCGATCGATTGAGTATGTGCTCCTGGATCATGTCCAGGCTGGCGATATTCCCGCTCCGAGCGAGGAGGAGCTTGCCAAGTACTTTGACGAGCGCAAAGTCCTCTTTCGTGCCCCCGAATATCGCAAGCTGGTGGTTGTCTCGCTCATCCCGAGCGAGCTTGCGCAATGGATCGAAATTCCCGAAGCGGATCTCAAGCGCGCATACGAGGAGCGGCGCGCTCGTTACGTGACCCCCGAGCGCCGGCAGATCGAGCAGATCGATTTTCCGAATACGGAGGCAGCGCAGGCGGCCGCACAGCGCATTGCCCAGGGCGCAAGTTTCGCCGACATCGCGAAGGAAACGGGCAAGACCGAAAAGGATATCGATCTCGGCTCCTTCACCAAGGCGGGCATGATCGACCGGGCGGTTGCCGATGCCGCCTTCTCGCTGAAGGAAGGGGAGGTCAGCGGCGTGATAGCGGGCCGGTTTGGACCTGTCCTTGTGCGGGTGGTCAAGGTTGAACCCGAGCAGGTCCGTTCCTTTGACGAGGTCAAGGGCGAGCTCAAGCGGGAGCTCGCGACCGCACGCGCCAAAGCCGATGTGCATGACACCTACGACAAGATCGAGGACGCGCGCGCAGAAGGAAAACCATTGGCCGAAGTGGCCGAGAGCCTCAAGCTGCCGGTGCGCACCATTGAGGCAATCGATCGCTCGGGCCGCGACCCCGCCGGCACGCCGATTGGGTTGCCCGACCAGAAGCGGCTTATCGAGGCAGCCTTTTCCACCGATGTCGGCGTTGAACGCGACCCGCTGCAGGTGGCGGACGGATATGTCTGGTACGACGTGGTCGCAATAACGCCGTCGCGCGAGCGGCCTCTTGACGAGGTCAAGGACCAGGTGGTGGCGCGCTGGCGCGAGCAGGAGATCGCGAAGCGGCTCAACGCCAAGGCCGACGAGATTCTCGAAAAGCTCAAAGCCGGCACCGCGCTGGCCGAGGTTGCCGCGGCCGATCACCTCAAGGTCGAGACCCTTTCCGGCATCAAGCGGGGTGGCGTATCGCCGCCGCTCTCGGCTGCTGTCGTTGAGACGATCTTCCGCACACCGAAGGATGCAAACGCCAGAGGCGATGCCGCACAGGGGGGCGACCAGCTTGTGTTTCGGGTGACGGATATCGTTGTCCCGCCGCTTGAGGCGGAAAGCGATAATTCCAAGCGCGTGGTGGAGGTGCTCAATCGCGCGCTGTCCGAAGATGTTCTCACCCAATACATTGCACAGCTTGAAAGCGAAATGGGCGTGACCTTCAATCAAAGTGCGCTGCACCAGGTGATCAGCGGCGGAGCCGACACCGGCGACGCGGACTGATTTGCGCCATGCAGATCGAGCCGGCGGCACCGGCGTTTGCCAGACGCTACGCCCGGGGCGAAGCCCAGATCGTGTGGACAAATCTGGTCTCCGATCTGGAAACTCCGGTATCCGCCTTCCTCAAGGTCGCGCGCGAGCGGCCCTTGAGCTTTCTGCTCGAATCCGTCGAAGGCGGCGAGGTGCGCGGGCGCTATTCGATTATTGGCCTGGCGCCCGATCTCATCTGGCGTACGGTGGACGGGCGCGCGGAAATAAAGCGCAGCGCGGATGGCGGGGAGGACTTCCGCCCGTGCAATGAACCGCCATTGGCGGCGCTGCGCAGCGTCATCGCGGAGAGCCGCATCGAGCTTCCCGACACCTTGCCGCCCATGGCCGCCGGCATGTTCGGGTATATCGGCTACGACATGGTGCGGCTGATGGAAGATCTTCCCTCCTCCAAGCCCGACCCGATCGGCGTCCCCGATGCCATGTTGCTGCGGCCAACCGCCGTCGTGGTTTTCGACGCGGTCACCGACATCATCACCATCGTTACTCCGGTGCGGCCGGAAGCCGGCATTTCAGCGGATACCGCCTTCGAGCGTGCGGGCAAGCGGCTTGCGGCCGTTGTGGAAGCACTTGATGCGCCGCTTGCCCACTCCCCTCCCCGCGTGCAGAAAGGACCGCTCTCGGTCTGGCCGTCGTCCAACACGCCGTCAGCCGAATATGAGCGCATGGTCAATGTCGCCAAGGAATACATCGCGGCCGGCGACATATTTCAGGTCGTGCTGTCGCAACGGTTCGCGGCGCCATTCGAGCTGCCGCCATTTGCGCTCTACCGCGCGCTGCGCCGGGTCAACCCCGCCCCTTTTCTCTATTTCCTCGATTTCGGCAGCTTTGCCATCGCCGGCTCGAGTCCCGAGATCCTGGTCCGCGTGCGCGAGGGTACGGTGACCATCCGGCCGCTTGCGGGCACACGGCCACGCGGCGCGACGCCGCAGGAGGACAAGGCGCTTGAGGCCGCGCTCCTCGCCGATCCCAAGGAACGCGCGGAGCATCTCATGCTGCTCGATCTCGGGCGCAATGATGTGGGGCGCGTCTCACGCACCGCGACGGTCACTGTGACGGATCAGTTTCTGATCGAGCGTTTCAGCCAGGTCATGCACATTGTGTCCAATGTTGAGGGCAAGCTCGATGCCAACAAGGACGCCCTCGACGCGCTCGTCGCAGGCTTTCCCGCCGGCACCGTTTCGGGAGCGCCCAAGGTGCGGGCGATGGAGATCATCGACGAGCTGGAGAAGGAAAAGCGCGGCATCTACGCCGGGTCGGTCGGCTATTTCTCAGCGGCCGGAGAGCTCGACAGCTGCATCATTCTGCGCACCGCGCTGATCAAGGACGGGATGATGTATGTCCAGGCCGGTGCCGGCATTGTGGCTGATTCCAATCCCAAGGCCGAGCAGCAGGAATGCGTCGACAAGGCGAAGGCGCTGTTCCGCTCCGCGGAGGAAGCCAAACGCTTCGCCAGCGCCCCGAGGGGATGACCGTCAGTGAGGTTTCACTCCCCGGCGACACCCTGCCCCCGTCGCCTGATCTGCGGATAGATTTGCGGTGCTTCGTTCCGGTCGGTCATGCCGTAGTCACGAATAATGCGGACCCGGCGGTGGCGCGGCTTGCCAAAGTCTGGACGTGCACGTGGAGCCCACCGTTGCACCGTTTCGGCGTCTCGCCAGGTCGCCAGCAGTAGCAGCTTTCCCGGATTGTAAATGCTCTCGAAAATCTCATGCCCGACGAGACCCTCGGCATGGTTGTCCAGGCCAAGCTGCGCCGGAAGCTGCTCCGCCGCGATTTTCTGCTTGTCGCCCTTGGGCGGACCAAGCTCGGTGATCGAGACCGCCTTTGCCACCGGGTTCGCCGTCTCGTCGAAGCGTTGCTGGACGACGGCAAGGCCGCGCGGCGGATCGCTGTCGTCAGTCACTTCGCCGACACGCAGGTGGTAATCCTCGAAAATTTCGAATCGCCCCTTCTCCTGCACGCCATGGTGCTCGCGCTCCGTGCGCCAGCGCACCACGGCCTTTTCATCGCGCCAGGTCGACAGCGACAGCACGCGGCCTTTCGTCCGTTTGCTCTCGAAGCGCTCGTTATCGATGAAACCTTCGATGGCTTCGAGCTTGGGTTTGAGATATTTGGCCAGATCGAGATAGTCGTTCCAGCGTTCCTTCTTCGGTTGGACTTCGAAGATCACAGCAAACATTGGCATTCCTCCTCGTTCACGCAGCTTGGCGCTTGCGGACGACAACGGTGTCATTGCCGGCGAGGAAGGCTTCGGTTTCGCGATAGAGCGCGTAGCGGCTTTCCTCCAGATGCATCAGGTGGGTGCCGCGGCTGATCGTGACCAAGCGCCGGATGGGTGATGATTTCAGCGCATTGAAGAGCCATTTCGCATCGTCGTCCGTGCACATGCTGTCCCATTCGCCGCGGATGATCGAGACCGGCGCGCGAACCGAGGCCGGGTCGTAAGCAAGCTCGCCTGCCCAGGCATCGTAGATGTCCTGAAAGGCACCGCTCGGCGTTTTCACCGCGTGCGGCAAACGCGTGCGGCTGCGCGGATCGACGTCGAGATAAGCCTCGCCCCATTCATCGAAATGGTGCTTTGCCAGGACCGGCGGCTCACCCGGCGGAACATCGGCGACGAAACGGTCCCACTGGTCCTTGAGCGAAATGAGCCGCCATCCCGGCAGCCGCTGCGGATCGGCGCGACGCGGACGCGACGCGATCGGACCGAAGAATACCAGCCGCTCCACCAGGCGGGGGTGTTCCCCCGCAAACCGTCCGACAACAATGCTGCCCCAGGAATGCGCGAGCAGCGAAATCCGGCTCACGCGATGATGCGCGCAAATGAAACGAACGGCCCGCTCGAGCTGACGGCTTGCGTCGTTCGCGCGGCCGAGCGGGGGGTGCTGCTCTGCCGGCACCGACATCTCTGGATATGGATCGGAGAGGCGACCGAAGCCGTGGAAGTCGAGCCCCCAGCAATGAAACCCGGATGCCGCCAATTCATCCCGCCAAGAGACGCCGTCGAACCGATGGGCTATTGATAGCTCCGACGGAAAAGTTCCGCCATGGATGTAGAGCACGACGTTCTTGTGCGCCTGCGTTTCCCGCAACGCTGGCAAGTAGCGCAGAAACAGCGACAGCCCTGCGTGATGACTGGGAATTCGAAAATGTTCCTCGCGGGGGTCGAGCTTCGCAAATCCTGCTTGTGTCATGCAGTATCTCCCTGTCGACGAGTGTCCTGCAGGGAGAACGCTTAATCGTGGACCGCGTTCGGCTGTTACGGCCCAGACCGTAGCAACGCTTGGAACTTTGCAGGATCGCATTCTGTTGCCAATTATGCCGCTCCCGCTGCATCCCTATGACCCGTGAGCGCGATCCTGTTTGGCACAAAAATAGAGGCCGCCGATCGCGACGGCCTCGCCACATCTCAACGGTCACCGGTCAGCGGAGCGACGGTCTCTTCACCACCACTGCTGATGGTCGTTTGACTCTCTCCGCATTCAAGATGGCACACACGAGGTCCGCCATCCATTGCAGTCTGGCATTGATCAAAGTGCGGTCCTGATCCCTACTGTGTTCGGCCTGTCCTTTCGGATTGGAAGGCGTGATGACTTCGTCAGACATGGTACCTCTCCCGAGAATCCATGCCTCCTCACGGTCGTGACCATTGATTCCAATCCGTTAATGAGTCGTTAACGTAAACCAATGCGAAATTGCCCCCTCTCCTGTCAGCCCAGACGTGGCTAGAAGACCGATTCTGGCTTCTGCGACGCCGAGCGCCCAACAGGCAGCAAAGGCATCGACCGTGACACCGGCAGTTCCACGATCGGCAGATTGATCACGGCCGAGGCGATCCCGAAGCACACCGAGAGCCACCATACGACGTCGTAGGAGCCAGTGCGTTCAAACAGAATACCGCCGAGCCACACCCCGAGGAAGCCGCCGACCTGGTGGCTGAAGAAGGCAAAGCCGTACAGCATGGCAAACCAGCGGGTTCCGAACATCAGGGCCACTAGGCCGGAGGTCGGCGGAACGCTCGACAGCCACAGCAGCCCGCTGAGCGCGCCGAACGCGATCGCCGCCGCCGGGCTCGCCGGCAGCGTGATGAACCCGACCACCGCGAGCGCGCGGACGAAATAGATCGCGGCGAGAATGTAGCGCTTCGGCATCCGCTCACCGAGCCAGCCCGCGAGCAAGCAGCCGACGATGTTGAAAAGACCGATGATGCCGACGGTCCAGGCGCCGATGTCGGCAGAGAGCCCGCGATCCATCAGATAGGCGGGCAGGTGCACGGTGATGAACGCCAACTGGAAGCCGCAGGTGAAGAAACCGAGCACCAGTAGGAGATAGCTGCGATGGCCGAAGGCTTCGGCGAGGGCCTGTGTCATCGATTGCGGGCGAGGCGTGCCCGGGGCACGCGCGTCGGCCGCGCGACCGGAGAGCGCGAGCGACAGCGGGAGGATCAGCAGCATCAGCGCGGAAAAGACGACCAGCGCGCTCTGCCAATCGAAGGCATCGATCAGCGCGCGGGCAAGCGGTGAGAACAGGAATTGGCCGAACGAGCCCGCCGCCGTGCCGGCTCCGAAGGCAAACGACCGCCAAGACGCCGGAAGGAGTTTGCCGAGGGCGCCGATCACCAGGTTGAAGGAGCAGCCGGAGAGGCCGAATCCGATCAGCACGCCGGCCGAAAGATGCAGCAGCGCGGGCGTGGTGGCATAGGCCATCAGAACGAGGCCCGCCGCATAGAGCAACGCGCCGATTGACAGCACGCGAGTGGCGCCGAACCGGTCGGCCACCGCGCCGGCAAGCGGTTGACCAATGCCCCACAACAGGTTCTGGATGGCGAGCGCCAGCGAGAGCACGTCGCGGCCCCAGTTGCCGGCGAGCGACAGGGGGTTGAGAAACTGACCGAGCGCCGAGCGCGGCCCGAAGCTCAACAGCGCGATGATACAGCCGCAGCCGACCACCGCGGCCGGCGTGCGCCAGCCGATCCCGCTGGCCGCAACAGTCGTCGACATCGTTGCACCCTCAGAAGCGCAAATTGCCGTTGCGCGTCAGCTGCTCCGCCAGCAGCCGCTCGATGTCGTCGGTCAGGCGCCCGCCCGATTGACGCAGCAGGCACGCCATGTGCCGATCCGCCTCGCGTTGCGAGGCCGGCACGAACGCCGCGCGGATGCGGCGCAGAATTCCTTTTCGCCGGCGAACATCCGGCGAGGGCCGCAGAATGGCGCGATAATCAGCGACATCCCGGTCAAACCAGGTGGCGCTCATGTTTCATCTCCTGTGCACGAATATTTGAGCATTTCTCACGCGTGCTCGGCACCTTGACTGGCGCTTTACGCGCTGACAAAGGATAAGTTCTCGTGTCATGATTGAGGTTTTCTCATGCATCCGATCCCACCGCTTGGCGCATTGCGGGTCTTTGAAGCCGCCGCCCGGCACATGAGCCTGACCAAGGCGGCAAAGGAGCTCAGCGTTAGTCCCGGCGCTGTGAGCCACCAGATCCGCGGCCTTGAAGCCTTGCTGGGCGCAAAACTATTTGAGCGGCGCGTGCGCGCGATTGCGCTCACGCCTGCGGGCAACCTGCTTTATCCGGGGTTGCAGACCGGTTTTCTGCACATTCGCCAGGCACTTGCCGGCCTGAAGGATGCGGGCAACGAGCGTGTGCTCGTGGTCAGCACGTCGCCCGGCCTCACATCGAAATGGTTGGCGCCGCGGCTCTATCGCTTCGCCGCTGCCAATCCGGAGATCGACGTGCGCATCTCCTCCTCGCTCAACAACGCCAATTTCACAACCGACGGAGTTGATGTGGCGGTGCGCTACATGCCCACCGGCTCCGGCCTCGATCCCGGCCTCGTCGCCGAGAAGCTCGCCGACATGTCCTTCCTGCCGGTATGCAGCCCGGGTCTCATTGAAATGCGCGGCCCAATGTCAACGCCGCAAGCACTTCTGCGCGCGCCCCTCATTCACGACGATACCCTCTCCAATCGAGTGGGTATCCCGACCTGGGCCGATTGGTTCGTGGCAGCGGGAATGCGTGACTTCGATGTCAGCCATGGGCTGCGGTTCAACAGCGCCGATCATGCGCTCGAGGCGGCGAGCCAGAATGCAGGTGTCCTGCTGGCGCACGACCTCCTTGCCTATGATGACCTGCGGGCCGGCCGCCTGGTGATCCCAATCGCGCTTGCGCTGCCCGCGGGCCGCGCCTTGTATTTTGTTTTCCCGCGATCGGGACGAGACCGTCCGCCGGTACAGGCCTTCGGTCGCTGGATCAAAGAGGAGTTGGCGGCAGTCGATCGTAGGGCGATCCGAGGTAAGGCCACGCTGCGCGCCGCAGCCGACCTTGCGCTTGATCGTTGGGCACATACCGCGGCGTCCAATGCGAACGCAGCAAAGCCAAAATTAACGAAAGGAAGGCATGCGCCACGCGAGCCGCAGCGACGGCGAGCAACAAAATGGTCCGATAAATAGATGCTCTCAAAGAAAAAGACGACGTGAACAGAGGACAGATCCCGCAGGATTGACTGGCGCTGGCAAACTTTGTGCTCAACATTGTGTCCGTAACAGATATGATGCAGACATCGAATTTCGGATGGCCCGCCGGAAGCCCACGCTGGTCCCGGTGATTATCCTCCTGCGGCGCAACAGGCAGGCATTGTAGGGTCAGCGACCCGAGAGGAGCACATGATGCTTCCACGCCGGCTACTCCTGCGTCTGGCAGCTGGTGCTGCCGCGCTGCCGGCCGTCTCGCGTAGCGCGAATGCGCAAGCCTATCCAAGCCGGACGGTGCGCATCGTCGTCGGCTTTCCCCCCGGCCAGGCAATCGATATCTCCGCGCGCCTGATGGCGGATTGGCTGCAGCGGCGGCTCGGTCAGGCATTCATCGTCGAGAACCGGCCGGGTGCCGCCGCCAATGTCGCTACCGAAATGGTGGCGCGCTCCCCAGCGGACGGTTACACGCTTCTGGTCATTTCGTCGAACAATGTGATCAACACCACACTCTATGGCACCGTCGATTTCGCCCGCGAAATTGCGCCGATCGCCACTTTCGGCCGCGGCTACCAGGTTCTCAACGTCAACAAGTCGTCGCCGGTGAAGACCGTTCCCGACCTCATCGCCTTGGCCAAGTCCGATCCCGGCAAGCTCAGCATGGCGTCACCGGGAATTGGAAGTGCCGGTCATGTCGCCGGCGAGATGTTCAAGATGATGGCGGGCGTGAACATGGTGCATGTGCCGTACCGCGGCTCGGTGCCGGCGCTGACCGACCTCATGAGTGGGCAAGTCCAGGTCATGTTCGACAACCTGCCCTCGTCGATCGAGCACATCAGGGCTGGCATGATTCGTGCGCTTGCGGTTACGCCCGGGACGCGCTCGCAAGCCCTGCCTGATGTCCCGACCATCGGCGAGTCGGTGCCGGGCTATTTGGGTGGCGGCTGGTCCGGGATTGGCGCGCCTGCCCACACTTCGGCGGAAATCATCGATCTGCTCAACCGCGAGATCAACGCTGCGCTCGCCGATCCGAAGATCAAGGGGCGGCTCGAGAACCTAGGCAGCCCGATTCTGATGATGTCGCCCGCGGAATTCCGCAAGCTCATCGCCGAGGAGACAGAGCGATGGGCGAAGGTGATCAAGTTCGCGAAGATCAAGCCGGAGTGAGGCGCGCGGCTTTGCCCACCCTACCGAGCTGAGAGAATAATTCGGTCGCGGTCGAAGCATTCAGGTTATCAGGCTTGCTATGTGAGCGCTGTAAAGCAAGCGCCG
>CATPCO010000221.1 GCA_955652925.1 uncultured Xanthobacteraceae bacterium
AGATAGCGCAAGCGGCGCGCGCGCTACTCGCATCTCTCGTCACCAATGCACCGCCGCGTGATCGCGAAGCTGAGACTGCGAAAGCGCGCGCCAGGGCAGCAGAACGGTTCCGCTCGTCTGTCGCAACGAGCTGATCTAGAGCCGGAATGCGGCAACGGGCCTCGGTTTACCGCGTATGGCGTATCTACTGCCGGGTGCTGCCGGTTTCAGAGGACGTGATTTCCGAGCCGCGCTCTTCAAGCGTTGGGCGAAGCGCAGCACCGGGCAGCGCCGCTGCCGGAGTTTTGCCATCTCCGGAGCTCTTTGCATCGGCCGACGTCTTTGCCTCGCCCGAGATGGTGCTCGCGGTCTTTATCGCCAGCAGCAGGTTCGACTCGCTTGACCGCCAGCGGTAGCCGATGCCGAAATTGATTGGGCGCGCCTTCTGGAACAGAACGGCGTATTCACGCTGATATCTGCCGGGGAACACGCTGATCGGACCAAGATAGCGGCCGAACGGCTGCAGGTCCCAAACTTTGGGATCGTAGTAGCGCAGCGGAATGCCGGAATCGTCCTGCACCATCGCTCGTGTGTTGGCGAGCAGAAAGTCACGCACCTTCGAGAAGCCGCCCGAATGTAAGAGGTAGGAGGCGCTCTTCACCAGCCCGTCCCCGGGCCCGAGCGCTTCGCAGAACTCCAGAAACTTGCTGTTCTTGACGCCGTCGTCGGCGAGATTGGTGCTGAAATAATAGAGCGTGCCCGCCTCGCCATCCTCGCCTGCAAACACAATCTTCACGCCGCGCGCCAGATTGCCGCGAACGGGCCCATCGTCAGGCTGCACGGCACCCTGCTCGTCGAGGCGAATCCGAGTGACTTCCCGGACGGTCTTGCCGGAGCGCGCCAGGAATACGTAGAGGATGGGCAAAGTGCCGTTGAGGCTGCCAACGCTCAACTCTTGGCGCATGCGGTGAGTGATGAAGAAGGTATGCGCCAGGAGCGTACTGATGGAGGCATGCAGGTGGTAGAGGTTCGGCGCAAGGTATCCGCGCAAGTTGGTGAGGTCCGGCACGTTGCCCACGGGTTCAAGGCCGGCGAGCACGTAAGTCTTGGCCCTGGGAAAGAAGGCATTCGCATACAGGAAATCCGGCCCGCTGAACGTATAGAACACCGTCGGCTGCGGCGTGGTGATATTGCTCGCCGACCAGGTGCGAATGTGCGCGAGCTGGCTCTGATCGAGGCGCCCGAAGGCGGCGTCGAAATTGCGGGCATGCTGCTGCCAGGCACTGTCCTTCGTCAGCGGCGCGAGCGGAGAGCTCTCCGCGGGCGGCAGCCCCGCGAGAAAGCGCGCGGTGTCATTCGGTGCAATGGTCTCGGCGGCGAGCGCCGGCGCCAGAGCGAGCAAAAAAAGACCGGCCGCGGCGGCGATCATCGTCCTGCGCTGAAGCATTTCTGCGGGCTCATGTTGACGTTGCGGGATCCGGAGCAGTCCGTGGTCGTGAGAAATAGTAAACGGCAAGGCCTGACCCCATCATCAGCATGCCGATGAAGGACTGCAGCGGGCGTTCGGTGATGAGATAATACATCATGAACGCCGTCACGCACAGGAAGATTAGTGGCGTCACCGGATAGCCCCAGGCACGATAGGGCCGCGGCAAATCGGGCGCGGTGAAGCGCAGCTTGATCACGCCCAGCACGGTAAGGAAAGAGCACGACAACAGGCTGAACTGTATGAAGTCGAGCACGGCCTCGAAGCTTTGGGTCAGCAGCATCAATGTGGCCACGGCGAGCTGAAACATAATCGCGTTGGTCGGCACCCCGTTATCCGACCGGCGGGCGAACAGGCGCAGCATCGGCATGTCCTCGCCCATGGTCGTCGTCACGCGCGGGCCGATCCACATCATGGCGCTGATCGAGGAGACGAGCCCGATGCAGATGAGCGCGCCAACGATGCGCCCGCCGATGTCGCCGAAGATGTGCCTGCCCGCAATCACGGCGACGTCGATCTGTCCTGCGAGCTGGTTCATCGGCGTGGCATAAAGAAAAAGCGCATTGAGCGCGACGTAAAGGACGATAACGATCGATGTCCCCACGAGAAGCGAGCGCGGCAGGCTGCGGCGCGGGTCGCGCATTTCACCGACAATATAGGTCGCGGCGTTCCAGCCGGAGTAGGAATACATCACAAAGACGAGGCTGATCGCGAAGGATGCGCTGGTCACATGCGAGATATCGGCAAAGGATGGCGCGAACGAGATTGGCTGCGGGGTAGCGAGCACAAAACCCGCGACCAGGAAAGCGAGAATCAGCGCAACTTTCAGAACGGTCCAGAGCATCTGGAATGCACTGCTCTGGCGGATGCCGCGCAAGCCGACGAGTGAAACGGTCCAGACCACGGCGAGACCGAGCGCGAGCGGCGGAGCGCCGGGCAGGATCGCCTTGCCATACTCGCCGAAGGCCATGGCGGCGAGTGCCACAGGGGCCGCGAACCCCACCGTCGCCGAAAGCCAGCCCGCCAGGAAGCCGAGCGCGGGATGGTAAGTCCGCCGCAGGAGATTGTACTCACCGCTCGAGCGAGGAAACATCGCGGCGAGCTCGGCGTAGGAAAAGACGCCACAGAGCGCGACGCCACCGCCAATCACCCACAACAACAGCAGCGAGAAGCCCGACGGGATTCCCTGCACCTGGAATCCCAGGCTGGTAAATACGCCAACGCCGACCATGTCGGCGACCACAATGGCGGTGGCGGTCAGCGTAGAGACCGTCAGCCGGAGCTGGCGAATTCCGGTCAACGGAGCGGGGCTTGCAACATTGATAGTGGTCACGCGCGCTTTACTCCCGTTCCGCTTCCCCGATTCGAGTTGATTATTAAACATGGGCGTTACTGCGTCGTAACAGCTCTCACAGCATTAACGGCCGGTAAATTTATTGTCGTCACATATACACCCGACGATCGTGTCATTGTGGGACATGAGACTGGAATGGCGTGGATGCACATCGATGCCGCCCCGAGCTCCTCTCAGCGCGTTGGGGCACACGGCGCGCTACGGCGCTGCCCGCCGCCTTGGGTGCGAATGGAAGCAAATTCAGTGGCTTGGCACCTGGGGCTCGCGTTAACCGCCTCACAATGCCGACATAATCTAATGTTGTCATGAGGATACGGAGAGTGGGGGAGTTCCAACAAAGGACGTGGCTGCGGCTCGTGGGGACTTGCCGCCGGCATAGCACGTCCGGCTTGGAACTGTGTGGGGGATGGTATCAGCGGGATCAGTAGTCCCGAATCGCAGCCGCACGTTTGACTTCCTCGGGACGCGGGCCGCAAGCCAATGGCGGCGCTGGGCGGCCGCGCCGCTCGTGGTGCTGCCATGCTTGCTTCAGGGCTGCTCGGAAACGAAGTCGATCCTCACGGGGGACTCGCTCCTAACGGGATCGGCCTCCTATGGCGCCGCGTCTGCGCCGGCGGACACATTTGCGGCCCGGTTTGCCGCGGCGGAAAACTTTCCGTCGGCCCCGGGGCGCGAAGCCTCCGCCAGCCGCACCCGAGCCGTTCCTGTCGGCTCGGCTGAGGGCGCGTACAAGGTGGCTTCATTGTCGCCCGACGTCCCTTATGGCCTGCCTGCCATCAAGCAGGGACAGACCCAGCTGGTCGGGTTTGAGAACTCGGCGTTTCCGTATCACGGCAAGAGCGGAAGCCGCTACAGCGACAATCGCGTCCTCGTCCATGTGCCGCTGGGTTTTGACGTGCGCAAGCCGGGCGTGATTGTGGTCTTCTTCCATGGGCACGGAGCCACCCTCGCGCGCGATGTGCGCGACCGCCAGCTCCTGCCCGCGCAGATTTCCGAATCGGGCGTCAACGCGGTGCTGGTCGCTCCCCAGCTCGCTTACGACGCCGCCGATTCCAGCGCCGGCAAGTTTTGGGAACGCGGCGGGCTCAAACGCTTCATGGCGGAAGCCGCCGAGAATCTTGCTCGCGTTTACGGTGATCCGCGCGCTGCCGCTGCGTTCGCGAAAATGCCGGTGATCCTCGTTGGCTATAGCGGCGGCTTCGTTGCCACCGCATCAAGCCTCCAAGTCGGCGGGCTTGGCAGGCGGGTCAAGGGCGTGGTGCTGCTCGATGCGCTCTATGGCGAGCTGGACAAGTTCTCGGGGTGGATTGTCAAGAATCGCTCCGCGTTCTTTGTGAGCGCCTACACGCCCTACACAAAGCGCCACGACGACGAGCTTGCGCGCACCCTGCGCGACAAAGGCATTCCGGTTGTTACTGAGCTCAACGGGCCGCTCAAGCCGGGCTCCGTTGCGTTTATCGCGACGCGCGGCGGAATCAACCACCGCGACTATGTCACGCTCGCTTGGACCCAGCACCCGGTCACAGACATGCTGCTGCGGCTCCCGCGGATCTGAACTCTTGCTATGTGCCGCGCCCGCGTGCCGGCCGCCAGATCACAGATGCTCTTCCGTTCGCAATGAAAGCTCGACCATGCGCTCGAGCAACTGCTCGGATGGCAGGCCGGAGAAGTTGTGCAGGACAAGCTCTTTCGCATAAAGGCGCACGAGGTAGCGCAGCTTGAGCGATTTGTTGCGCGAGGCGTAGACGAAATCGCGATGCCCATTGTTGACCACAATCACGTTGCGCCGCGGATCGAATTTCGACCGCCATGATTCTCCCGGCGCCCGCTCGAACGTGTAATCCGGCAGGCCGTGGGAGGGGATTGAGCTCGAACCAAGCTGGGCCAGCAGTTCGCGTGTGATCGTGATCAACGCCTCGGCCGAGCAGGCGAGGTCATGCTGCCGAACCGTCAGCGCGATCCGAGCCAAACCCGGCTCGGACGGCGCCAGAAATGTCAACGCCTGATCATGCAGTCCTTCAAGCGAGCCCGAGCCTTCAGCCAGCTGCCAGGTAAATTCCAGATCGCGCTCGACGCGCCGGCGCGATCGGTCGCGCGGGAGCGCGCGCAGCTCCTTTTGGCTGCCCACCTGCACGACGCTCGATGCAGGAGAGATCGCAACACTGAAGAGCGGGCCTGCGAACTCGAAAAATTGTCTTTGTTTCTCCTCGCCCGGCGACGGCTCCGAAGCGCCCGCAAACGCCTCGCCGGTTCCGGCGAGTTGCGAAAACTGCTCCGCCGAGCCGACCGGCCCTGACCGAAATGCGCGGGCGTGAATGTCAAACCAGTCATATTCTTCTGCGGGCAACGCGAGGAGCGCCTCGCGAAATGCGCGCTGAATCGCGCGCAGCTGCTCTTTGCTCGCTTGTTCTTCCTCGGCGCGGCGCTGCTCCTCGATGATGCCGACGAGCTTTGCCGCAAGCGGTTGTAGCCCCTCGCACAAGGTCGTATACGCGGCATCGTGGATGAAACCGGTGCGGGTGCCGGGCGTAAGGGTGATGAACGGCGCATCGATGTGGCCCTGCAGATAACGCAACGTCCAGGGCGGGTGCGCGAACTGATCGAGCAGCGCGATATCCTCGACAACGCGCGTGCCGTGCCGGTAAAGCGCAACGCAGTTTTTGTCTGAAGGCTCATTGAGGTAGAGCTCGGCATAGATGTCGCCGAGCGCCGTCGGCAGCACAGGAAGCCGATGCAGCAGACGCCCCTCGTATTGACGCGGCTCGACCGCATACTGCTTGCGCGCCAGCCGGTCGAGGATGGTGATGCGCACGCCGGTCTGCCGGATGCGGTCGCGCAACTCGGCGGCGAGATACCACTGGATCTTTTCTCCCGAGAGGGAGCGAATGCCGTCGAGCAAACGCGCGATGCGAACTTCCGTGCCTGCGTCGGCAAAGAGCGCGCGCCTGGGCGAGACGGCATAGCTCGGATCGCCTCTGCGCATGATCATCTGATAGGCATGGTGGTCGGTGCCGACCGAGGTCATCGTCAGCTCTTCGCCCACGGTCCAAAAGCTCAGGAGACCGATGCCGAATTCCCCTTGCAGACCGGACGCTCCGTCCGCCTTCATCCGGCGCTTGACCGAATCGCAGATGTGAGTGGCGACGTAACGAAAGTCGGGCCGCCCTTGCGCATCGCGCGGAACGCCCTCGCCGTCATCGCGGATCGCAAGATAATGCCGGCCATGCTCGCGCCCGCGCGTGATCGTGACCGCGCGCGCCTTTGCATCAATGCTGTTTTCGACGAGCTCCGCGATCGCCTTGAGCGGGCTGCTCTGGGAGAGCGCGATGATGGTGATCGCGTTCCAGTCGTC
>CATPCO010000222.1 GCA_955652925.1 uncultured Xanthobacteraceae bacterium
ATGCGTTTTCCTGCAAGGCCAAATAGCTTTGCGACCATCGCATGATTCCATTCTTCCGCTCGGCAAGCGGGGCGGGCAATGGTGACCGCGATAGTTTGGAATGCATGCCGATGTCAATCGCGAGGGTCAATCGCGAGGGTCAATCGCAGGCGGCGAGCGGCCGGCTCACGGCTTCAAGCGGCTTGCGCTCCGCTGCAACGCCCCAGCGCGCCGCGACCGCCGCGCCGCCCAGCATAAGCAGTGAGCCGAAAAGGTAGCCGGCGAACAGGTACCAGCGGTTGCCGGTGTCGATGAGGTGACCAAACAAGACCGGCCCCGCCACGCCGCCAATTGCGGTGCCGATGGCGTAAAAGAAGGCGATGGCAAGCGCACGAATTTCGAGCGGGAAGGTCTCGCTTACGGTGAGATAGGCCGAGCTTGCCGCCGCGGAGGCGAAGAACGAGATCACCATCCATGCGATGGTCTGCCCGCTCGCCGACAGGGTGCCCACCGCGAACAGATAGCCCGCGCCGGCCAGCAACACCCCGGAAACCGCGTAAGTGAAGGTAATCATCTGCCGCCGCCCGATGGTATCGAACAGGCGCCCGAGGAGGAGCGGTCCGAGAAAGCTTCCGGCGGCGAAAGGGAGAAGGTACCAACCGACTTGATCGCCGCCGACACCGTAGAAATCGGTGAGAATGAGCGCGTAGGTGAAGAAGACCGCGTTGTAGAAAAAGGCCTGGGACGCCATCAGGCACAAACCGACAAGGGTGCGCCGGCGTTCGGTATAAAACAGGGTCCGCAGGACTTCCGCGAGCGGAGTAAAATGGCGCGCCCGTATGCGAATACGCGGCAGCGAAGCTGTGCGCTGCGCGGTCATTGCGAATTTTGCCTCGATCTCTTGGAGGATGCTCTCCGCCTGATCGGCCCGGCCGTGGATCATGAGCCAGCGCGGGGATTCCGGCAGCCAGAACCGCATCAGAAAGATGACGAGCCCAAGCAACGCCCCGATCAGAAAAGCCAGGCGCCATCCCATGTCCTGCGGCAGAAGTGCGGGATCGAGCAGTACGATCGAACCGGCCGCCCCGACCGCGGCGCCGACCCAGAAACTGCCGTTGATGACGAGATCGGTCCAGCCGCGAAATCGTGCCGGGACGAGTTCCTGGATGGTTGAATTGACGGCGGTATATTCGCCGCCGATGCCCGCGCCGGTGAGGAACCGAAAAAGCGCGAAGCTCCACAGATTCCAGGACAATGACGTCGCCGCCGTGGCCAGGAGATAGACCGCAAGGGTGATGAAGAACAGCCGCTTGCGCCCGAGCCGATCGGTGAGCCAGCCGAAGAACATCGCGCCCAGCACGGCGCCGGTAAGATAGGCGCTGCTCACAAGTCCTACATCGGTATTGGAGAAATGGAGCTGCGGGCTTTGCTTGAGCGCCGGCGAGATCGCGCCGGCCAACGTCACTTCGAGTCCGTCGAGAATCCAGGTGATGCCCAGTGCAACCACGACGAGGGTATGAAAGCGGCCCCATGGCAGCCGATCGAGCCGCGCCGGAATGTCGGTCTCGATGATGCCCATAGCTGTTTGTGCAGGCCGTTCCGGTCGTGCAGGCGCGCTCAGGGCCATGATCGCCTCTCGTCGATTGCGTCCGGGGAGAGCAACGATTTGCGCGAGATCACGTTCCGCGCGCAGACCGGCTTGCCTTTCCCAGCGTGACCGTCTTTCTTCTGACCCGGCCACGCCGTAGACTGCATGGCGCAAGTTTCCTGGAGCGGTTCATGTCCTCGACTGCCATTACCTGGATTATCCTCGGTCTGATCGTCCTGTTCGTGATCTGGATCGTCTCCGTCTACAACGGCCTCGTGGCCTTGCGCCAGCGCGTCAATCAGGCCTTTTCCGACATCGATGTGCAGACCAAGCAGCGACACGATCTCATTCCCAACCTGGTGGAGACCGTGAAGGGCTATGCCGCTCACGAGCGCGGCACGCTTGAGGCTGTGGTGCAGGCACGCAATGCCGCCATGACCGCACAGGCGGGGGGTATAGCCGCCCAGGCCGCGGCCGAAAACGCACTCACCGGTGCGTTGCGCCAGCTCTTTGCGCTGAGCGAAGCCTATCCCGACCTCAAGGCCAGCCAGAACTTCCAGCAACTCCAGACCGAGCTCTCCGACCTCGAAAACAAGATCGCCGCGGCACGACGTTTCTTCAACAATGCCGTGCAGGAATACAACACCGGTATCCAGCAATTCCCTGCCGTGCTGCTGGCAGGCGCGCTTGGATTTACGCCCAAGGATTTCTTCGATGTCGGGGTCGAACAGCGCAAAGAGCTTGAGCAGGCGCCGCAGGTGAAGTTCTAAAGCCGTGCTGTCATAGGACAGTTGGATGGCTGCGTACGGCCTCTATACCCACATCCAGGCCAACAAACGCCGCTCGGTCGCGTTGCTCATCGGGCTCTTCCTCCTGGTTTATCTGATGGTGTACGCCGGCGCGCTGGTCGGCGAGGCGTTCACCTATGATGCGGCCCCGGACGTGCTCATGCGCCGGGCATTCGCGGATGCGCTCTATGCGGCGCCGTTTGCGACCATCGGGACCGTGCTCTGGATCCTGATCGGCTACAAATTCCATCAGAGCATGATCGACGCTGTCACCGGCGGACGCGACGTGAGCCGGCGGGAGCAGCCCAGGCTCTATAATATCCTTGAGAACCTCTGCATTTCGCGCGGCATCACCGTGCCGAAACTCAAGGTGATCGATGATGACGGCCTCAATGCCTTCGCCACCGGCATGAACGACAAGCAGTACGCCATCACCGTCACGTCGGGCCTGATCAGAAACCTCAATGACGCCGAGATCGAATCGGTGCTGGGGCACGAATTGACCCACATCCGCAACGGCGATGTCCGGCTGCTCGTGATCGCCGTGATCATTGCCGGCGTCCTCTCGTTCTTTGCCGAGCTCGTCTACCGGCTGCTCTTTCAGGTGCGCTGGAGCAGCGGCCGCAGCGATGGACGCAAGGGCGGCGGTGCGGGCATCGTCATTCTCATTGCCCTTGCTCTGATTGCGGTTGCCTGGGTGCTCTCGATCGTCATCCGCTTTGCGCTCTCGCGCAAGCGCGAATTCCTGGCCGACGCGGGCTCGGTGGAGCTCACGAAGAATCCCGATGCGATGATTTCGGCGCTGCGCAAGATCGAGGGCCGTGGCGAGTTGCCCGGCGCCGCTTCAGCCGTCATGGAAATGTGCATCGACAATCCGCGCGAGGGCTTCTCCAATATTTTCGACACCCATCCCTCCGTCGATGCCCGCGCGGCGGCGCTGGTTAAATTCGCCGGCGGCCACGATCCGGGTCCGCTCGCGCTGCCGGCGCCGGCCGAGCAATCGGCCAAGAGCGAGGAGGAGAGCGCCCAAGCGCAGCAAGAAGCGCAGCAGCAAGGGCCATGGGGCAGCGCCGAAGGGCAAAAGCCCTTTCTGCCGCCGCGCCCGCCCGTCGAGATCGGCTCTTCGCCGGATACCGAGCCCGGGCCCTGGGGCCCTCACCGGAAGTAGGCCGGATCGTTCAGAACAGAGCAGAACAGGAAATCGCCATCCGTGGGCGCTGCTGAGATTGCATCAGTGCTCATCCCTCCGACCGGTAGTGGACCACACCCGCGGTCGCGTCCAAACAAAAACCCGGCGCGGTGTTCCGGCCGGGATGCAAACACAAATTCAGGATGAGCTTTTATGACGAACTTATGTTTCAATACTCTCCATGAAAGCAGACATGTCCGCTCAGCGGCCATGTGCCACTGCACTAAATCGCTACGCGATAGTGGCGAGGTGTGGCTCGGCCTGAGCATTTATCCCCAGGTGAGAGAGCGCGGGTAGCCAACGAATCCCCGAGATTTAAAGAACGGGCCTTTAGACTGGCGACCTCCAGTCGGGCGTCCTTCTAAGAAGGAAGGCGCCAGGCAAAGTTGGCGCGATCAGCCCGGTGCAAGATGCTCAGGAAATCGGGTCGGGCCTTGCATATCCTGCTCTCATAGCCGATCCCAAGACTATCATATATTATCCCTCCTTTCTGCTCGACGCCATCGTTCGCGCCGGAGGGTACCATGTCGATCATTCGCCTCATTCACAT
>CATPCO010000223.1 GCA_955652925.1 uncultured Xanthobacteraceae bacterium
CTGGCCCGCAGGCCATTGCATCGCGCTCGGCTACGGCCGCACACCCATCAGTCGCGGCGACGAGACGCGCCTGGCGAGCCCGTGCAATGTCTTTGCCCAAGCGCTCGGCGACGCAAAGGCGCTGGCCAAGGTGAGAGCAGGCCAGAGCGTGAAAGTCACCAAGCTACAGGGTGGGAAAGATCGCTGACCCAATCACCCGCGTCCCACAAACGGCATCAGGTTGGCCATCACGGTCATGAACAGAACGTTGGCGTCGAGCGGCAGGCTTGCCATGTAAACCACGGCCCGGCCGACGTCGTCCGCATTCATGCGCGGCTCGATCGCCATGCGGCCGTCGGCTTGCATCACGCCCTGCCCCTGCGCCATGCGTTCAGTCAGCGGGGTGGCGGCATTGCCGATATCGATCTGGCCGCAGGTGATGTCGTAGCCGCGGCAATCAAGCGAGGTCGATTTTGTGAGCCCCGTGACCGCGTGCTTGGTGGCCGTATAGGCGACCGAGCGCGGGCGCGGCGCGTGCGCGGAGATGGATCCGTTATTGATGATGCGCCCGCCGCGCGGGTTCTGCGCTTTCATGATCTTGATGGCTTCCTGCGTGCAAAGGAACATGCCGGTGAGATTAGTATCCACGACCTTCTGCCAGGTCTCGTAGGGCAGGTCCTCGAGCGGGACCGCCGGCGCGCCGATCCCGGCATTGTTGAAGAGGAGGTCGAGCCGGCCAAAGGAGCTCTTGCTGGCGGCAAACAGATCTCTGATGGAGGTGGGATCGCTTACGTCGGTCGGAACGACCAGGCTTTTTGCATTGCCGCCTTCGGTTGCGGTTTCCTCGAGCTTGTCCTTGCGCCGGCCGGCAAGAACCGCGGCATAACCTTCGCGCATTAGTGCAAGCGCAACCGCTTTGCCGATGCCGGTGCCCGCGCCGGTGATCACGGCGATTCTTTGCACTTCCGCCATATTTGCCTCCCTGTTGATACAAGGAAGGCATTATCGTCGTGCAGCCGCAAAGGAAGCAACTAGCCCGCCAATGCGAGATCCGCTGTGCCGTCGCCCACGCGTGACGACTTCGGCTCGGCGAGGCGCCGAGTGATTTCAGCCGCGGAGGAGGGACGGCCGAAGCGATATCCCTGCATGGAGTGAACACCCGCCGCGCGCAGAAAGAGGTGCTGCTCGGCGGTTTCGACGCCTTCAGCGGTGACCTTCATGCCGAGCCCGCGGCCGAGGCTTACCACCGCATGCACAATTGCCGCTGCATCCGCCGCGCGCTCGATGCTGCGCACGAAGCTCGAATCGATCTTGAGCTTGTCGAAGGGAAACCGGCGCAAATACAAGAGGCTCGAATAGCCGGTGCCGAAATCGTCGAGCGCAAGCCGCACCCCCAGAGCCTTGAGGCGGAACATGGCAAGCTCCACGCTGTCCGCATTGCCAAGCACCGTGCTCTCCGTGACTTCGAGTTCGAGCCGGGTGGGATCGAAGTCGCTCGACGAAAGAACCCGTTCAACGATCTCGACGAAGTCTGCGCGACGAAATTGCAACGCTGAGACATTGACCGCGACGGTGAGCTCCGGCCAGGCTTTGCCGTCGAGACATGCCCGGCGAAGAACCTGCTCGCCGAGCGCCAGAATGAGGCCGCTGTGCTCGGCAATGGGAATGAACTCGGAGGGAGGAATCTCGCCCCGTTGCGGGTGGATCCAGCGGCACAGCGCTTCGACGCCGATGATCTTCTCGCCGCTTGTATTGACAACCGGCTGATAGGCGACGTGCAGTGCGTCCGTTTCGATGGCGAGGCGCAACTCGTGTTCCAATTGCTTGCGCTTGACGAGGTCAGCGTCCATGGCTCCGTCGTAGATACAGGCACGATTGCGGCCCTCATTCTTCGCCCGGTAGAGCGCCATGTCGGCATGGCGCATTACGTCGGGCGCGCCCGCGACCTGTGCATTGATAATCACGATGCCGACGCTCGCGCCGATCACGATGGACTGGCCGATGATGGAGTAGGGGGAGCAGATCGCCGCGATCATGCGGGCTGCCATGGCCTGCAGCGCACCATGATCGAAGCCACCGGGAATGATGACCGCAAACTCGTCTCCGCCGAGACGGCTGACGAGGTCCTCGTCACGCACCGTGCGCGCGAGGCGCTGGGCCACGCTGCGGATGAGCTCGTCGCCGATAGGATGGCCGAGGGTATCGTTCACATCCTTGAAATGGTCGAGATCGATATAGAATACCGCGGCTGTCGTGCCGCCCTGGCGGACCTTCTCAATCACCGCCTCAAGCCGTTCTCCAAACAAGATTCGATTGGGCAAACCGCTCAACGGATCGTGGCGGGCAAGGTGACGCAGTCTCGTTTCGGTCCTCGCAATCGTTGCAGCCGTGTGCCGCATGTAAGTGGCAACAAGCAGGGCCAGCACTGCCAGGCCTGCCAGCACAACGCTGGTGAACGGAAGAGTGCGATGCACAAACTCGGTACCTGGTTTAGCCGGCGTCCAGGCGAAACGGGCAAGCACATGACCCCGCGTGTCGGTCAGATCGAATGGGTAGTCGTCACCCGCGGGCGGTGTCGCATTAATTCTGCGCAGATTGCGCAATCGCAGGATGGAAGCGAGATCCCTGAGCATGGCATCGCCGATGAATTTCATGCTTACGACAACAGGCATGCCGGGATCCCCGGCCGAGGACCCTTGGTCACGAGCGGGAACCGCGACGGCGGCCACCATCGCCGCCCCACCCTGGAATGTCTGCAATCGGGCAAGGCGTCCCGGCCTGGAATTGCC
>CATPCO010000224.1 GCA_955652925.1 uncultured Xanthobacteraceae bacterium
ACTTAAGACGCATCATCAGCCTCTCGGTCGTCATCGTCCGCGCATGCGGACGATCCAGTAAGCACGGAACGTCGCATTTGGCACGGCTTTACCCTCAATCCGCTGTCGGGATTACTGGGTGCCCCGCTTAAAGCGGGGCATGACGACGGAGAGATTTGTGGCGAGGCTTAAGTTAGCGCCTATGGGGTCAAGCCCGCGGGTGACGCACCGATATGACGCTCAAGGACGCAGAAGGCGGAGATGAAAATTCACGTCATTGGCGGCGGGCCGGGCGGGCTCTATTTCGCAAGCCTCATGAAGAAGGATTTTCCCCAGGCGCGAATCACCGTTTTCGAGCGCAACCGGCCGCAGGACACGTTTGGTTTCGGCGTTGTCTTCTCAGACGAGACCCTCGAGACCTTCGAGACCTATGACGTCGAGAGCTACCGTGCGATCACCGGCCATTTCGCCTATTGGGACGACATCGAAATCCATTTCCGCGGCACCACCCACCGCATCGGTGGCAACGGGTTTTGCGGCTGTTCGCGCACGACCTTGCTCAAGATCCTCGGCCGGCGGGCGCGCGCACTCGGGGTGGATATCAAATACCAGACCGAAATCTCACCGCTCGATCCTGCAATTCTCGATGCCGATCTCATTGTTGCTGCCGATGGCAGCAATTCCCGCTGGCGCGAGACCTATGCGGAAAAGTTCAAGCCGAGCATCGAGCTGCGTCCCAATCTCTTTGCCTGGATGGGGTCGACCCGGCCATTCGATGCTTTCACCTTTTTCTTCCGCGAGACCGAGCACGGCATCTTCATTGCCCACTGCTATCAGTATGAGCCGGCCTCCTCGACCTGGATCATCGAGACCGATCCGCAAACCTTTGCCCGGGCCGGACTGGCAAAGCTGGACGAGGCCGCGTCTGCGCGCTTTGTCGAAGGTCTGTTCGCCAAAGAGCTGCAAGGCCATCGCATTATCACCAACCGCTCCATGTGGCGCAATTTTCCGAATATCCGCTGCGGGCACTGGGTCGCGGACAATATGGTGCTGATCGGGGATGCCAAGGCGACGGCGCATTTTTCGATCGGCTCCGGCACCAAGCTCGCCATGGAGGATGCCATTGCACTCTATGAATCGTTCCGCTCGACGGGAGGGCGGGACGTGAGCGGGGCACTCGATCTGTTCGAGTCACGCCGACGCGAGGACGTGGAAAAGACACAGCACTCAGCTGACGTCTCGCTCGTCTGGTTCGAGCACGTCGGGCGGTTCTGGAACATGGATCCGACCCGTTTTGCCTTTGGGCTCATGACGCGCTCCAAGGCCATCACTTATGACAATCTTGCGCTGCGCGCCCCCGAATTCGTGAAGAAGGCCGATCAGGCCGTCGCGCACGAGGTCCGTGCGCTCGGGTTCAACGTCGATGTGCAGCGTCCACTGGCTCCGATGTTTCAGCCGTTCCGCTTGTGCAGCCTGACGATCGAGAACCGGGTCGTGGTTTCCCCCATGTGCCAGTACTCGTCGCAGGACGGCATGCCCAACGACTGGCACCTTGTTCATTATGGCTCGCGCGCCATCGGCGGCGCCGGGCTCATGTTCACGGAAATGACGGACGTGTCGGCGAATGCGCGCATCACACCGGGCTGCGCCGGCATGTACAACGACGACCATGAGGCCGCCTGGAAGCGTATTGTCGATTTCGTGCATGCCCAGTCCAAGACCAGGTTCTGCATGCAGCTCGGCCATGCCGGCCGCAAAGGGGGCACCAAGCTGATGTGGGAGGGCAATGACGAACCGCTACCCGAGGGCGGCTGGCCGATCATCTCGGCTTCTCCAATTCCTTATTTTCCGCACAGTGCAGTGCCGCGCGAGATGACGCGTGGCGACATGGACGAGGTGATTGCCGATTTCGTCGCCGCGACCAAACGCGCCGATCGCGCCGGCTTCGACATGCTCGAAATGCACGCGGCGCACGGCTATCTGCTCGCAAGCTTCATCTCGCCGCTCACCAATCGGCGCAGCGATGAGTATGGCGGCTCGCTCGAAAATCGCATGCGTTTTCCGCTTGCAGTCTTCCGCGTCATGCGTGCGGCCTGGCCCGACGAGAAGCCAATGTCGGTTCGCATCTCGGCGACCGACTGGGCCGATGGCGGCCTGACCGGCGACGACGCTGTCGAGGTCGCGCGCTTGTTCGCGCAACAGGGCTGCGACCTCATCGATGTGTCGACGGGGCAGACGGTCGCCGACTCTCAGCCCATCTTCGGGCGCATGTTTCAGACGCCGTTCTCCGATCAGATCAGGAACGAGGCGGGACTCGCCACTATGTGTGTGGGCGCTATTACGACGGCGGACCAGGTGAATACCATTCTTGCCGCTGGCCGCGCCGATCTCGTCGCGCTGGCGCGGCCGCACCTCGCCGATCCCTATTTCAGCATGAAGGCGGCGGCCTGGTATGATGCGCCGGCGATCCACTGCCCGCCGCAATATCTTGCCGGCAAGGAGCAGCTCTTGCGCAATGCCGCGCGCGACCGCGAGGAATGGACGCAGCTGCGCCATAAGGCCAAGCCCAAAGGACACCACACGGTGTGGCGGCAGGCGGCTGAGTAGAGACAAGGAGACGCGCCATGCACGAAGCGCTCAATCACGCCAAGCTCGCCATGCTCTTCCGCAAGGAGTTCGACCTCTGCAATGTGAAAAAGGGCGAGACGATCGTGTTGTTGAGCGATCTTGGTGCGCGCCGCGATTATGTCTCTGCCGCCTTCGCCGCCGCCGAGGAGTTCGGGGCCGACGCCTACGAGATGTGCGTGAACGCGATGCCCTCATGGACCAAGGTCGGCGTCGAGACCGTGGGTCGCTGCAAAGGCACGCTCGAGGCCATCAAGGCCGCGGACATGCTGGTGTGCCTGCACATTCCCCTCTTCACGCGCTGGCTCAAGGAGGCGCGCGATGCCGGCACACGCGTGCTCATGGTCATCGACGGGCCCGATGAGCTCGAAACGCTCATGTCCCCTCCCGGTTTGAAGGAGGCGGTGATCCATGCCGGCGCGCGCCTTGAACGCGCCAAGACCATGCGCATCACGCGCCCCGGCGGTACCGATCTCACGGTGCAGCTCGGCGAATATCCCACCATGATCCAGTACGGCTATGCGGACGCACCCGGCCGCTTCGATCACTGGGGCGCGGGCCACGTGCACACGTTTCCGAACGAGGGCTCTGCCAACGGTACCGTCGTGCTTGCGCCCGGCGACATTGTGGTCCTGCCTTATTGCCGCTACGTGCAGGACGAGGTTCGCCTCGACGTTCGCGACGGCTTCATTCGCAGCATTGCGGGCGGGCTCGACGCCAGGCTGATGAACGATTGGCTTGAAGGCAACAAGGCGCGCCCCGACGACATGGACGGGCATGCGATTTCGCACCTCGGCTGGGGGCTCAATCCGCAGGGGCGCTGGGACGCGATTGCGCTCAACGGCGCCGATCCCAATCGCCATCACGCAGGCGCCCGCTGCTTTGCCGGAAATTTCTTGTTCTCCACCGGTCCAAACTCGCAGGGCGGCGGGAAGCGCACGACCAAGGGACATTATGACGTCCCGATGCGCGACTGCACGGTCGTGCTCGACAACGACATCATCATCGATCGCGGAAAATTCGCCGACGATAAGATGCAGGTCGCCTACGTGCCGCGGTGAGTGCTGCTTAGAAGCGCAGAAGCGTAGCAGAAGCGTAGGTTGGGTCGAGTTCTTCACGAGACCCAACAACATGCCGGGCTCAGCGATGTTGGGTCTTGCAGAGGGCTCGACCCAACCTACGACTACGACTGACCGACGCGGCAGAACTGCCTAAAAGCGCAGGTTGGGTCGAGTTCTTCACGAGACCCAACAACATGCCGGGCTCAGCGATGTTGGGTCTCGCAGAGGGCTCGACCCAACCTACGAATGATTACGAATGACCGGCCCGGCAGGCCGATGCGCGGGTGAGCAGGCCAAACCACTTTCGCATCACGTTGTGGTCCTTCGCCGTTCTGGCGAGGAAACTCTCGCGGCATGATTTACGGCAGAAGCGCAGCCCGCGGTGCTGGTGGGAGACAAGACCGAGCTTTCCGCCACAGTTTGCGCAACGGTTTTCTGTTCGGGCCATGGGTCTGCCTCCGGGCCGGCGGTTTGTCGCGCCGCGCCTTCGGCGCGAGGGGGAACGCACTCTAAATAAGACGAGGCGCATTGCGGCGACGTGTCGGCCGAATTAATCTTTTGCAATCTTCGTTCTGCTCGCGGGATGGCAGATTCGATGAACAGTCGTTTGAGAATCGCCCTCGTCGCCATCACCGCTGCAGCCAGCACCACAAGCGTGGCTGCGGATCGCTATCCCTCGCGCCCCGTCACCATTATCGTCCCGACCACGGCGGGAGGGCCGCCCGACACCATCGCGCGACTGATTGGCGAGCGCATGAAGGTGACGCTCGGGGAGCCCATCATCGTCGAGAATGTGACGGGAGCAGGCGGCAGCATCGGGGTTGCCCGCGTGGTACGCGCGGAGCCGGACGGCTACACGGTGAGCATCGGCCACATCAATTCGCACGTGTTCAGCGGGGCGACTTATGCGCTGCCGTTTGACCTGCTGACGGACTTGGCGCCGGTCGCGCTGCTGACCACGTCTCCCCAGGTCTTCATTGGAAGAGGCGGTCTGCCGCCCACCGACCTGACAGAGCTTATCACCTGGCTTAAAGCCAACCCGAATGCTTCCTTCGGCAGTGTCGGGATGGGCAGCCCGGGGCGGGTCTGGGGCACTTACTTTGCAAACACCATTGGCGCCGCCTTCCAGTTCATTCCCTATCGCGGCGCAGCCTCTTTCATGCAGGACCTGATTGCGGGCCAGATCGATCTGGCCGCTGCGGAAGGTTCCAACATCGTCCCGCATCTCGGCAGCGGCAAGATCAAGACCTACGCTGTTCTATCGAAAACCCGCTGGGCGGCGGCGCCCGACATCCCTACCATTGAGCAAGCAGGGGGACCGGCGCTTTACCCCTCATTCTGGCATGGGCTTTGGGTACCGAAGGGCACGCCGAACGGTGTGATCTCCAAGCTCAATGCAGCGGTCGTGGACGCTCTTGCGGATCCCGCCGTGCAGGCGCGGCTTGCCCAGCTTGGGCACGAGATCGTTCCGCGCGGTGCGCAGACACCAGAGGCGCTCGGCGCCTTTCACAAGGCCGAGATCGAGAAATGGTGGCCGATCATCAAGGCGGCAAATATCAAAGCGGAATGACGGCTGCGCGCTGCGGCCACAACAAAAACAGAGGAGCAATCCATGCCGGGACTATCACGCAGTCGCTTTCTTGCGGCGCTCTCGATCATCGCTGGATCGCTCAACTTCACCTCGATCGCACCCGCGGCCACGGCACTCAATGTCGGCAAGGCCTCGCCCAATGCGTCCGCCATCATCCCTGTGAATGTCGGCGACAAGCTCGGCATCTTCGCCAAACATGGCCTCGATCTGAAAATTGCGGATTTTACCGGCGGCAGCAAGCTGGCGCAGGCGATGACCGCGGGCAGCATCGAGATCGGCGTCGGCGCGGGGACAGAGATGGCGCTGGTGGCGAAAGGAGCGCCCTTGCTCGCCGTCTGCAATGCGGCGCCCTCGATTCCGTTTATCGGCATCGCGGTCCCGTGGGATTCACCGGTAAGGACCGTCGGGCAGCTGCGTGGCAGCAAGATCGGCATATCGAGCGCGGGTTCCCTGACGGAGTGGCTGGCGCTCGAACTGGCGCGCAAGGAGGGTTGGGGCGCTGACGGGGTGACACCGGTTGCCATCGGCAATGCGGCCGCGAGCATCGTCGCCGCTTTTCGGGAACATCTCATCGATGGCGATGTTGCCGTCACATCGCTCATCTTCGACATGGAGGAAAAGCAGATCGGGCGGCTCCTCATTCCCGCGTCAAAGTATGTGGGCAACCTCGCAGCCGGGACGATCTTTGCGACCACGCAACTGATCAACAGCAACCCCGCTGCGATCCGCGCGTTTCTCGCCGGCTGGCTGGAAACGATCGAGTTCATTCGCACGCATAAAGAGGAGACGGTGAAGATCGAGAGCGACGTCACCGGTTTCCCACCAAGCGTGATGTCGAAGGAATATGACCTTACCGTTGGAATGTTCAGCCGCGACTGCAAATTCGATGCGGAGTCGCTCGCGACGCTCGAACGCTCCTTCGTGTCTCTCAGGCTCCTCAAGGAAACGCCGGATATGTCCAAGCTCTATACCGAGGCATTTATCCCGAAATAGCCCCTGGTCGAGGAGAACAAGACTTGGAGCTGCCGACCTCGATTGAGATTGCAAAGCATGCCCTGCTTTCCGCCGGGCTCATTCGGACGGTCGGTGTTATGCAAAGGGCTATCGAAGGGTCAAATTCTTGCCGATAAGTGCAAACGTCCAGGGAGGTGTGATTTGCTCGCGCGCATAATCGCGGCGATTTGCGTTGTGACGGCGTTTGCAGTTGCACCCGCGCGGGCGGATGCCGTCAGCGATTTTTACCGCAACAATCAGATCACGTTGATTGTCGGCGCCGCACCCGGCGGGAGCCAGGATCTCTACGCGCGGCTCCTGGCGCACCATCTCGGCGCTTTCGTTCCCGGCAATCCGCAAGTGGTCGTGCAGCACATGCCGGGAGGCGGAAGTCTCCGCGCTGCCAACTACCTTTATAATCTCGCGCCGCGCGACGGCACGGTTATTGCCATGCTCTCGCGCAATATGCCGCTGATTGGACTGCTCGGCAGCAGTTCCAGCGTCCAGTTCAAACCACGCCGGTTCACCTGGCTTGGCTCGCCATCGAGTTTTCTTAACGATGCAAATATTCTCATCATCCGCAAGGACGCGCCGGTGAAATCCATCGACGAGGCGCGGCGCGGCGATCTTGCGCCGCTCGTCCTGGGAGCCAGTGCCGACGGCGGCGCTGGCAACGATGTTCCGATCATCCTGCGCGATACCATCGGCTTGCACGTGAAGCAGGTGGTGGGATTTCCGGACAGTCCCGCGATTTTCGTGGCGATGGACAGCGGCGAAGTGCACGGTCGCACCGTCGATTTCTCGGTGCTCAAGGCGAGCAAGCCGGAATGGCTCGCGCCGGAGAGCGCTTATCGCGTCCTGGTGCAGTTCGCGCGCGCGACCCGCCATCCGGCATTGCCGGATGTGCCGACTGCGCGTGAGCTTGCGAAGAATGAGGCCGCGCGCGCCCTCATTGAGCTTGCCGAGCTGCCCTACTCTATATCGCGGCCGATCGCGGCTCCGCCGGAGCTGCCCTCCGATCGGTTGCAGGCCCTCAAGCGCGCGTTTCTGGCATTGCACGAGGATTCGCAATACCTTGCTGATGCCGCAGGCCTCCAGCTCGATATCAGCCCGATCGACGGCGATGAGGTCTTGCGCGCCATTGACCGCATCGCGCTTGCGCCGCCGGAATTCCTCGACTACGCCCGCAAGCTCTTCGCCGAAACCAGGGGCGGGGGGTAAGTGCCTGGGGTAGGCGATCGTAAGTTTGGGTCGAGCAACTTTTTTTGCGACACGCAGCGCTTTGCCAGGTTCTTTGATGTCGGGTCGCGTGCAGACTCGACCCACCCGATGACGATTTTGCGAGACGCAAATGCAACGCAGCACCGACCGAATCATCACCACTCATGCCGGCAGTCTGCCGAGGCCGGCCGACCTCCTGGAAATAATGACGTCCGAAGCCGCCGAGAAAGGTGGCAAGGCCGCACCGCATGCGGGGCGCCTGCGCGAGGCGGTGAAAGAAATTGTCAACCGGCAGATCGAGCTCGGCATCGATGTCATTGATGACGGCGAATTCGGCAAGCCGAGCTTCGTCTCCTACGTAAACGAGCGGCTGGGCGGCTTTGAGCCGGATCCGCAAGCGCCGCGCCAGAATCCATGGGCTGGCTCGCGCGAGGCAAAGTCCTTCCCGGAATTTTATGCCGCGGCCGCAAGCGCGGCGCGTCCCGCCCGCATGATCTGCATCGCGCCGATTACGTATCGCGGCATGGCGCGGCTGCAGACCGATATCGACAATCTCAAGTCTGCGCTCAATGGAGCAAGGCCGCTCGAAATCTTCATGCCGGCGATTTCGCCGGCAAGCGCCGCCGACTGGCTGCGCAATGGCTATTACAAAAGCGACGAAGAATTTCTGTTCGCGATTGCAGACGCGTTGCGCGAAGAATACGAGACTATCGTGAATGCGGGATTTCTAGTCCAAATCGACGACCCCCAGCTGGTCACTTCCTGGACCAAGCAACCCGAGCTGACACTGCAGGACTGGCGCAAATGGGCCGAGCGCCGGATCGAGGCGCTCAATCATGCGCTGCGCAACGTTCCGCCGGAAAAGATTCGGCACCACACCTGCTACGGCATCAATATGGGCCCGCGCGTGCACGATCTCGAGCTCAAGGATATTGTCGATCTCGTGCTGAAAATCCGCGCTGGCGCGTATTCATTCGAAGCGGCAAACCCGCGTCACGAGCACGAGTGGAAGGTCTGGCAGGCGGCCAGGCTGCCCGAAGGCAAGGCGCTCATCCCCGGAGTGATTAGCCATTCGACGGTGCTGGTGGAGCATCCCGAGCTCGTCGCCGAGCGCATCATGCGCTTCGCCAAGGTGGTGGGGCGCGAGAATGTGATCGCCGGCGCCGATTGCGGCTTTGCGACCTTCGCCGGCTCGAAGGAGGTGCATCCGAGCATCGTATGGGCGAAGTTCAAGTCGCTCGCGCAAGGAGCCCGACTCGCAAGCCGCGAGTTGTGGTAATTGCGCCCGCTTCCGCAACCGCCCGTCGCGGAGCCGCTGATGCTCTGAAAATTACTTCCGCGTTCGGGGCATAGCGGACATGGCCAGACTTGCTCATGGCTCGAACCGGTCGCGATCGACCCAAACCGGCCATTCAGGGCAAATCCTTCGCGCCTGGCGGGGGGCCAAGCCCCCCGCGCGTGACCTGCCCCTTGTTACGCTCTGACCTCTGCCGGGTTCCAGATGCTTATTTTACGGGTCTCCGGCATCAGGATGACGCCGAGGATGAAACACACCGCCGGTACCAAGATCGGGTAGAGCAGCGCGTAGCCGATGCTGCCGGTGGCCGCGAAAGCTGCCGAGGTGATGAAGGGCACCAATCCGCCACCCCAGCCGTTGCCGATGTGATACGGCACCGACACCGACGTGTAGCGAATTCTGCCCGGGAAGAATTCCGCCAAGAACGCCCCGACCGGCCCATACACCATGCCGACGTAGCAAACGAGGATGAAGATGATGAAGATCGCGATCGGATAGTTGATGTTGCCTGGCTGCGTGACCGTTCCCAGCCAGACATACAGCGGATAGTAGGTGATCGCTGCGAGCAACATGCCTCCCAAGATCACCGGCTTGCGGCCGATCTTGTCGGACAGCCAGCCATATAAGATCAGGGTCGGCGACGCGAGGAGCAGCGCGGCTCCCACGATGTAGGCCGAGGTCAGCGGGTCGACCTTGGAAACCTGCTGCAGGAAGTACAGGGCCCAGAACTGGCCGCTGTACCAGACCACTCCCTGTCCGATCAACACGACCGTGGCGATCAGGATGTATTTGATATTCGAGCTGAGGAATGCTTCCTTCCAGGGGTTTTTGGTCATCTGCCCCTTGGCCTTGATCTCCTCGAAGATCGGCGTCTCCTGCAGCTGGAGCCGGATGTAGATTGCGACGGCCACCAGCAGGAAGGACACCAGGAACGGAACGCGCCACGCCCATGCGTTGAACACATCATTCCCGAAATACGTGCGTGTCGCGATGATCACGGCCAGCGACACCACGATCCCGAGGGTCGGCGAGGTCTGCAGCCAGCCGGTGTAGTAGCCGCGGTGTTCGTCTGCCACGTGTTCGGCGACGTAGGTGATGGCGCCGCCATACTCGCCACCCAGGCACAGGCCCTGGATCATCCGCATGCCGAAGAGCAGGAAAGCGGCGGTCAGACCGATATCCGCGTAAGTCGGGATCAACCCAATACACCCGGTGCCAATTCCCATGCCGCTGAGGGTCACGAGGAACGTGTATTTGCGGCCAATGCGGTCGCCCATCCATCCGAACAGGAATGCCCCTAGCGGGCGGATCAGGAATCCGGCGGTGAACAGCGCAATGGTGCTCAGCAGAGCCGCGACCGGGTGGGATTGTTCGAAGAACTTGACCGACAACACCGCGGCCAAGCTGCCGAAGATATAGAAGTCGTACCACTCGATGACATTTCCCACGGACGCGGCGACGATCACCGTCCGGAAGTCCTTCGGAATTTGCGGCCCAGCCATAGTTGTTCCCTCCTATTTCTTCTTATGCTTCATTCATCTTCAAGCCATCGCTCCGCGGCACCCGGTGCCCACGTACTTCTTATTGCAGACCCTTTTCATACGATTGTAAACGGCCATAGAATTGATGGTCTTAATACTAAAGTCGAACCTGGGCGGCGCCCTGATAATTTTTCGGTACCAAAAGCATTGGTAAGAATATGGGTGGACGTAAGGCTGCACCTTTGGCCGCACGACGCAAGCAATGGAGGCTGGATCAGCACGAAGCCGCGTTGCAACGTGAACGTTTGCTGACAGAAATCGAGATATTGAGCAAGCAAGAACCGTCACAAACAGTTTTTGCTCACAAAGCGCTCGTTCTTCTCGGTACCCCGTGGTTTGAAGCCACATGGAGTGGCAAACAGGATATATTACGCGCGGTCGATTGGCTCCTGCGGTTGGAACAGAAGCGTTTACACCGTGGTAGGATTTGACGAAGTACCAAGCGCTACCCCATCCTGGCGAAACCCCCAGTAACGTGCCCTAATAATCAGCGTGCCGTGCGCAGACGGGCGAGCAGCTCGGCTGTCGGCCAGCCGTCGGCAGGCTGGCCGAACTTGATCTGCATGTCGCGAATGGCGACGCGGCTCTTGAGGCCGAGGACGCCGTCGACGCGGCCCACGTCATAGCCACGCCGCTCCAACATCTGCTGCAGCTCGCGCGTTTCCTCAAAGCTGATCTTTGGAATGTTGCCGTCGCCCTTATGCATGGGCGGCGCGCCGTCGAGCCGCGTCGCGTAATACGCGGCCGTCAAGGAATAGTTGAGCGACTGATTCCATTTCAAATAGGCCTGGAAATTGTCGTAGGCGAGGAAGGCCGGCCCGAAACGTCCGACCGGCAGCACGATGGAAGCCGGCAGGTTGTCAGCCGGCAACGCCTTGCCGTCGGCGCGCACGACGCCCCAGCTCACCCATTGCGAGCGCGGGTGCTGGACCGAGAGATCGGCCTCTTTCCAGGGCAGACTGGCCGGCACCCGGACTTCGTGGAGCCACGGTTCGCCGCGCTTCCAGCCAAGATGGACGAGATATTTTCCGGTCGAGCCGATCACATCGGGCACGCTCTTGATCAGATTGCGCCGGCCGTCGCCGTCATAGTCGACGGCATGGGCCATGTATTCCGAGGGCATCATCTGGGTCTGCCCAAGCTCGCCCGCCCATGAGCCGATCATCTCGTCCGCGCGCAAATCGCCACGCTCGATCAGGCGCAGCGCATCGAACAGATGTCCGCGAAACATGTCCGAGCGCCGGCAATCATAGGCAAGCGTAGCAAGCGATTTGATCGCTTGGTCCTTGCCTTGGCCCGCGCCGAAATCGCTCTCCAATCCCCAGAAGGCAGTGATGACCGAGGCTGGAACCCCGAACTCCTTTTCTTCACGCGCAAACAGAGCCTGATGTTTCTTGATCTGCTCCGCGCCATTCTTCAGGCGGCCGCCGGGGAGCATCTTGTCGGAAATCTCAATGAAGTTCTGCGCAAAGAAGCGCTGTCCTCGATCGATATTGATGATGCGCTGATCAAGGACGATGTAGGGGGAGGCTGCGGCAATGGCGGCGGGTGAAATGCCTTTCGCCAGTGCCTCCTTCTTGAACTCCGCAAGCCAGGCTTCGAAGCTGCCGGTATTGCGGCAATTTGGCTGCGCGAATGCCGCGGTCGGAGCCGCCACAAGGGCCAATATGATCAGAGCGTAAGCGCCTCGCATGCATGCCATAATTCTCTCTCATGCCTCGCGTATTTGCCGTCACTCTTCTGACATGTCGGGAGCGGTGCTGCTTGCCCCCGCCGCGCCAACTCGCCTATTCTCACAACGGCACGCGCGAAAGGCGAGCTGCGGGCGTGCAACTTCCCCGGGCGCGCTACGCACAGACGATGACTTTTCGACAACATCATGACGCCGCGGCCAACCCCCTTGGAGGACAGGAGTATGCGAGTTCGCTTCTCGATCGCGCCCGGGATGATTGCGCTCGGCTTGTTCGTGCTCGGTTTGAGCGTGGCCGTGTTGCCAGCCGACCGGGCCGTCGCGCAAGCTCCGGCGAATCCGGATTATGGGCTGCCCATCAGCAATGAGCAGGCCAGGGCCGTTGCGGCGGCCGCCGTAGGCGAAGCGAAGAAAAATGGCTGGCGCATCGCAATTGCCGTCGTCGGTCCCGCTGCTGAGCTCGTCTATTTCGAGAAGATGGATGGCGCCCAGCTTGCCGCGGCCGACCTCGCCCAGGCCAAGGCGCGCACGAGCGTCCTGTTTAGACGGCCGAGCAAGGCATTCGCCGATCAGTTTGCCGCGGGCAACACCTCATTTCTGAGCTATCCGGAGAAGCCGGTGGCCTCGGAAGGGGGCCTGCCCATCATTGTCGGCGGCAAGATCATCGGAGCCATTGGCGTGAGCGGCGGCACCGGCCAGCAGGACGGCGCAGCAGCGCTGGCCGGCGCCGGCGTTGCCAAATAGCGCATGTCGGGTATGCATCCTTGCGCGTCTTAGCGCGGCGTCGTCCCTAACGATAAAGAAAATGCTTGCAATTCTTGATTCTGCGACGTCTGGGGTGAGGTGACATAAAATCTTTGCGAAGCCGGAAGCAAACGCGCGCCCCAGCGCCTATATTGAGGAACTCGCCGCACCCCAGCCGGTTTTCCTGAAATTACAGTTTCTCCAACAGGTCATTGGGCATGACGCCCTCGTCTCCCGTTCTTCGCCGTTTGCGCGAAGACACAACCACCGCTGATCATTCGTCCGCTGATGTTCGTCTGGCGTGGCGCCACGCCTTTCGCAACGTACGCGCGGAAACCGAGCGTCGCGCGGCGCCGCTCTCTGCCGAGGATCAGACGGTGCAATCGATGCCGGATGCGAGCCCGACCAAGTGGCACCGCGCGCATACGACGTGGTTCTTCGAGCAATTCCTGCTGGCGCGCCATCTGGCGGGATATCGCGCTTTCGACGAAAGCTTCGGTTATCTTTTCAACTCTTATTACGTCGCGGCCGGACCGCGCCACGCGCGTCCCATGCGCGGCCTCATTACGCGGCCGGATTGCCAAGCCGTCACCGCCTACCGCGCTCATGTGGATACCGCGGTCGCGGGCCTCCTCGCTGACGCGAAGGATTCCGACTTGTCAGCGATCGTGCGCGTGCTCGAGATCGGTCTTCATCACGAGCAGCAGCACCAGGAGTTGATCCTCACCGATATCCTGCACGCCTTCTCCGCCAATCCGGTCTCGCCCGTCTATGATCCGGCTTGGCCGGCGCGTAAAATACGTTGCAATGGATTTGCCGAATTGCCCGGCGGCATTCACAGCATCGGTTTTACCGGTGATGGATACTGTTTCGATAACGAACAGCCGGTGCACCGGGTTTTTCTCCAGCCGGCGCGCATCGCACGCGTGCCGGTAAGCAACAAAGAATGGCTCGAGTTCATGGACGACGGCGGCTACACGACCCCGTCGCTGTGGTTGTCGGATGGATGGACGAACGTGGAGGCGCAAGGCTGGTGCGCCCCGGGCTACTGGCGCAGGATCGACGGGGAATGGTTCTCCATGACGCTTGGCGGGTTGCGGCGCGTCGATCCCGATGGCCCGGTGATGCATGTGAGCTATTATGAGGCGGACGCCTTTGCCCGCTGGGCGAGAAAGCATCTGCCGAGCGAGGCGGAATGGGAGGTGGCCGCCCGCGCCGGTCTGATCGAAGATGCCTTCGGCGTGGCGTGGCAATGGACCCGCAGCGGCTATCTGCCTTATCCCGGCTATCGCGCGGCGGAAGACGCGCTCGGCGAGTACAACGGCAAATTCATGATCAATCAAATGGTGCTGCGCGGAAGCTCGCAAGCCACTCCCATGGGCCACGCGCGCGCGAGCTATCGCAATTTCTTCTATCCGCACGCCCGCTGGCAGTTCAGCGGCTTGCGGCTTGTGGAGTATGACACTGTTGGAGTTTGAGATGCCGCGGCGAAGCCAGGCCGTTCTTAGCCATCCTCCCGCCCACGCCTATTCGCAGTTCGCGCGTGACGTCATCGCGGGGCTAACCGCGCGTCCCAAGACGCTGCCGCCGAAATATTTCTACGATGAAGCCGGCGCGCAGCTGTTCGAAGCCATTACCGCCACCCCTGAATATTACCCCACCCGTTGCGAGATGGAGATTTTGCGCGACCGCGTAGCGGAGAT
>CATPCO010000225.1 GCA_955652925.1 uncultured Xanthobacteraceae bacterium
CCATTCATTATCTCGCGCCCTCGATCGAGGGCAGGCTGGCCGAGGACATCGCCGGAGCGAGCGCGGCCATGCGCCAGCGCATGTATGCAAACAATGCCGCCAAGGCCGCAATCGAGATCGCGCTGCATGATCTTCTTGGCCGTGCCACCAACCGGCCTGCCTACGCGCTCCTTGGCGGCAAAGAGCGCAGCCGTATGGCGGTTCTCGGCGTCATCGGCACCGGCGAGCTTGCCTCGGATCTGCGCGAGGCGGATCACAAGAAATCCCAGGGCTATACCGCGTTCAAGATAAAGGTCGGCGTCGACAAGCCGTTGATCGATGCCGAGCGCACCCGGCGTATCTGCGCCCGCATTGGGCCTGGTCGCCTGATTTCTTCCGACGCCAATGCGGGCTGGAGCGCCGAGGAAGCGGCGCAATACGTGCGCGCACTGGCGGGCGCCGGGCTCGATTTTTTCGAGCAACCTGTTGCCGCGGACGATATCGCAGGCATGGCAACGGTCGCCAAGGCGAGTGATATCGCAATCGGCGCCGACGAGAGCATTCATGGTCTCGACGATCTTCGCCGTCATCACGAGGCGCGTGCGGCACGCGGCGCGAGCCTCAAAACCATCAAGCTCGGCGGCATGCGCGGCGTCATGGACGCAGGCCGCCTGTGCGACCAGCTCGGACTCAAGGTCAATGTGGCGGCCAAGACCGGGGAATCGAGCATTGCCTGCGCAGCAGCTCTTCATGTTGCGGCTGCGCTGCCGCAGATCGCGTGGGGCCTCACGCTCTCCAACGAGGGACTCGCCGAAGACGTGACCGCGCGGCCCATTCGCATTGACCGCGGGCACGTGGAGATATCCGACGCTCCGGGACTCGGGGTGGAGGTCGACGAGGATCACGTGCGGCGCTACCGCCGCGATGTGCCGATGCGGCAGGTGGCATAACCGTGAAACGAGCCGATATCGGCATTGCCGTGGTCGGCGCGGGCCGCATCGGTACGTTGCGCGCGCGGCTTGCCGCCAAGCATCCCGCGGTGCGCTTCCTCGCAATCTCGGATCGCGATCCCGCGCGCGCCCGCGCGCTCGCCGAGGCTGCCGGTGCGCAAGTTGCGAGCGGCAGCAACGAGGAGGTGATCAGCCATCCCGCGGTGACGGCGGTGATCGTCTCGACGCCGGAACAGCAGCACACGCTTCCCATTCTGCAGGCACTCGAGCGGGGCAAGCCGGTGCTGGTGGAAAAGCCGATCGGGTTTTCGCTCGCCGAGGCCGACAAGATCCTCGACACCTTGCGCACAACCAAGGGCACGCTGCGTGTGGGCTACAGCCGCCGCTACAAGGAATGCTTCCTGCGCGCCAAGGAGCAGATGCTGCACGGACGGCTTGGCCGCATCGTCGGCGGCCTGGCGCGAGTCTACAACTCCCGCGCCCAGACTTTCGCCATCCTCGAGCGCGATCCGCACGCCACTCCGGTGCTCGACGTGCTCACCTACTACGTCGATCTCATGTGCTGGTTCCTGGAAGGCAATCGTCCGGTCGAGGTGGTGGCACGTGGCCAGCACGGCATCTTCCGCGCAGCGGGATACGGCGCCGATGACGTGACCTGGGCCATCGTGACCTTCGCCGACGGCGCGGTCGTCAATTTCGGCATCAGCTACGCGCTGCCTGCCGAATATCCGACGCTGGGACAATCAGACCGCGTCGAGCTTCTCGGCAGCGAAGGCACCATGATCATCGACGACGATCACATGGATCATCTGTTGTTCTCGCAGAAGGGCATTCCCCATCCCTATGTGCCCGGTCACTCCGTGAATATGGCCTTCCTCGGCAGCAATAGCGCGGGCGACTGGGCGGTCGGCGATTTCTGGGGTCCGCTCGGCAACGAGACGCGCGCCTGGCTCGATCATCTCGCAACCGGCGCGCCAACCGTCCACACCACTCCCGAGCAGGCTCGCATCAATCTGGAGACCACCATCGCTATCGAGAAGGCAGTGGAGTGCGGACACCCGGTGCGCCTGCCGCTGCAAGCGGAAAGCTGAACAATCAGCGCCTTAGGGTGCGCAAAGGCGCCATCCCCAGCTGCTGTATGAATCGCAGCGTCCATTACGGCGCCGTGCGCACGCGTCCAAATTGGGACGCAGCGCCGCGTGGGCAGCGCAGACAAGTTTACGCAGTCTGCGCACGCTTGACTGCGCTGCTCGTTACTTAAATCGGCCACGACAGTGAATAGCAAATGAACGCGTCAGCCACGTGCTGTTCGGACTCTCTGCGCTATCAAGAACGCAATCAGCCGGTGACCGCTTGGTCGCGGGGCTGAGAAATTCAAACGCCCGTTTGGTTTGCATAGCGAAGGCAAGCCAGGGGCATCCAGAGAGGAACTGTACCCATGCTTACCCGTTGCATGCTCATCGGCGCAGCAGCGCTCGCCCTGGCATCGTCTCCGGTCCTGGCTCAGGCCACCAAACCGGCCCCGTCTCCAACGCCTCCGGCCGCCGCCGCGCCCAAGCCCGACACCACCGGAGCCGCAACCGCGCCTGTTGCAAGCAAGATCAACCTCAACACTGCGACAGCGGCAGAGCTCGGGAAGCTCCCGAAGATCAGCCCCGTCCAGTCGAAGGCCATTATGGAAGCCCGCGCCAAGGCGAAATTCAAGAACTGGGATGATTTCGTCGCGCGCAAGCTGGTGCCGTCGGATTCGGCGGCGGCGATCAAGGACGTCGTCACCTTCTGACGCTTCCAGGTTGCGGCGACGAGGTCGTCGAATCGGGCTACCTACTGATCACCCGGCGCTGTAGAACGGATTTTGACAGCCGGGTTCAGTGGGACAAACAGATGCGCGTTCTCCGGGTCATCCTGCTCGCATGCGTGTTGTCGACAAGCGCCGCGGCGGAGTACCCGGAGAAACCCATCAAGCTGATTGTTCCGCAGGCCGCGGGCAGCGCGACCGACACGGTCGCTCGCATTCTGGCGGCCAAGCTGGCTGAGGAGATCGCCCAGCAGGTCATCATCGAGAACCGGCCGGGCGCCGCCTTCACGATCGGCCTCGAGCTCACCGCCAAGGCCGAGCCCGACGGTTACACCCTATGCATGGGACCGATCGGCGCGCTTGCGATCAGCCCGCACATGGTCGCCAAGCTCCCCTACGACATTGCGCGCGATTTCCAGCCGATTGCGCTCGCGACGCGCGGTCACCTGCTGCTCGCGGTCTCGCCGAAAGAACCGTTCACATCTGTGATCGAGCTGATCGATTATGCAAAGAAAAATCCGGGAAAGCTGCTCAACGCCTCTTCAGCAAGCGGATCACCGGGTCACGTCGCGGGCGAACTGTTCAAATCCATGACCGGAACCGAAATCGTGCATGTGCCTTACCGCGGCGGAGCGCCCGCCATCAATGACCTTATCGCGGGACGCGTGCAGCTCATGTTCGAGAGCCTCAACTCGATCGCTCCCCATGCAAGGTCCGGCACAGTGCGGGCGCTCGCCGTGAGCGGCGCGCGCCGATCTCCAGGTTTCCCGGAATTGCCGACCATCGCGGAAGCGGGCGTCCCGGGCTACGCGGCGCCCACGTGGAGCGGCATCATTGCGCCCGCCGGGCTTGCGCAGCCCATCGTCCTTAAGCTGAATTCCGCGATCAATCGGGCGCTTGCCTCGCAAGCATTCAAGGATCGATTTGCTGCTATCGGCGACGAGCCCGCCGCCGGCCCGCCGGAAGAATTCGCGGCTCTCATCGCCGCCGACTCCGCCAAATGGGCGGACGTCGTCAGGCGTTCAGGCGCAAGGCTGGATTAGGTCTTTACTGCAGCACCACCACGCGGGTGCCCACGCGCACGCGTTTATACAGGTCGAGGATGTCGCTATTATGCATGCGAATGCAGCCGAATGAGACGAAGCCGCCGATCGAGCCGGGATCGTTCGTCCCATGGATCGCGTATTGGTCGACGGTAAGCGTCATGGCGGCAGCGCCCATCGGGTTTTTCGGGCTGCCGCCGGGAATGTAGTCCGGCAACCAGGGCTTCACGCGCCGTATTGCCTTGGGCGGCGACCACGCCGGCCGGATATATTTTCCGGCGATCGCTCCGTTGCCGGCCCATGATCTGCCGCTCTTGCCGACCCCGACCGGGTAAGTGATCACCTCGCCATTGCCAAGCACGAGGTGAAGCTTGCGCTCGGATGTCTCGACAACGATCGTGCCCGGCGCATAGCCGGAGAGATCGATCTTTGGCGCGGGCTTTTGCTCTTCGGCCGGCTGCGATGCTGGCTGTGCCGGCGCCGGGCTTGGCGCAACGGCTTGCTCCGATGGTTGCGGTGCCTGCTCGCTCGCCTGCTCGGCGGGCGGCTGCGCCCCTTCCGCCTGCGGCTCTGCAGAAATGGCGGCGACTTGACCTTCCTGCGCCGGCACCGGAAGCGCCATCGCCTGCAACGCAAGGAGCACAACGAGGGATCGAAAAACGGCGCGCATCGCACGGTCCTCAATACGTCCAGCCGCCCGAGGAAACGGCCCCATTCTCATCCGGGCTGCTCAGGAATCTATGGTCGCAAGATCATCGATCGGCGGTGACAGCACAATGGCGAACCGCGGTTTCCCGTGCGAATAGATGAGCCATGTTGCAGAACGGCAACGCGTGCTCGTCGGCAGCGGTCATCGCCCGCGGAATGCGGCGACGTAGGTTGGGTCTCGCGGAAGAGCTCCAACCAACCTACAACTTCACGCGACGCGCGGCGTTTCGCCGGCAAGAACGGCTGCCATCCAGGGCCGGTCGATGTTCTGGCCCGTCAGAATCACCGCTGCCTTGCGGCCGCGCAATCGCTCGCGCTCCTTGATCAGGGCTGCGAGCGCGGAAGCTCCAGCCCCCTCGGCAGCGTTATGGGTGTCGGTGAAGAGAATGCGGATCGCCTCCGCAATCTCGTCGTCGATCACCTCCACCACGCGCTCGGCGCCCCGGCGAATGATCTCGAGGGCGCCGGCATCGGGCACCCGCACCGCCATTCCGTCGGCAAAGGTGCTCGCGGAATTGGTCGCCACGACGCCACCCGCCGCGAGCGACAATCGATAGGCATTGGCGCTTTGAGCGACCACGCCTACGATTGCGGTGCGCAAACCCAGAAGATCGCGTGTGCCGATCAGGCCGCAGATGCCGGAACCGAGGCCAATCGGGACATAAACCGTGTCCAGGTCGTCAAACGCCGTGAACAGCTCGTAAGCGTAGGTCGCAACGCCGACGACGAAGTCGCGATGAAAGGACGGAACAAATTGCAGGCCATGGTCGGCCGCAACCGTGGCTGCGTGCTCCTTGGCCTCATCGAAATCGCGTCCGTACTCGATCAGCTCCGCGCCCAGCGCCCGCATGGCCGCGTTCTTGTCGCGGGAGTTGCCGCGCGGCACCACGATGGATACGGGCAGTCCGGCGCGCGCGCCTGCGAAGGCAAGCGATTGGCCATGGTTACCGCGCGTGGCCGTGACGATACCATTGAGATGCGGGCGTTCACGTTTGAGGCGCTCCACGTGGACGAGGCCGCCGCGCACCTTGAACGCGCCAATCGGGGTGTGGTTCTCATGTTTGACGACGACTTCCAAGCCGGCACGCGCCCGCAGCAGCGGCCAGGCATATTGCGGCGTAGGTGCGACGCTCGCGCGCACAATGGCCAGCACACTTTCAAGCTCGGCAAGCGTGAACATGTTGGTCAGTGATTGGGAGGGGATGAATGGAGGAGAATACCATGGCAGGCGAGTTCGAACTCAGCACCCACAACGACATCGAGTTCGCGCAGCATGACGGGACCAGGCTCATTGGCGATCTTTACTTGCCAAAAGGGCTCAACCGGGCGCCGCTCGTGGTCGCGGTTCATGGCGGCGGGTGGCAGATCGGCACTCGCAAGTTCTACACGCACTGGGGCGATTACCTCGCGCGCAACGGCTTTGGTGTATTGGCAGTCGATTACCGGCTGATGAAGCCCGGCGTGAAGACCTATCCCGGCGCCGTATACGACGTCAAAGCGGCTGTGCAATTCGTGCGCGCCAAGGCTCGTGACCTCGCCATCGATCCCGATCGCATCGGCCTCATGGGAGACTCCGCCGGCGCGCATCTTGCGGCTCTGGTCGCGCTCGCGCCGGAGGAGTTTTCGGCCGAATATCGCAATGATCCCCATTCATCCGCCGGCGCCGGCATCAAGGCTGTCGTCGGCGTGTACGGCGTCTACGACATGCTGGCGCAATGGCAGCACGACCAGACAGCACGGCCGCGCGACCAGATCAGCGAAAAGTTTCTCGGCGCCTCCCCGATGGTTGATCGCAAAGTCTTCTTTGCAAGCTCGCCATTGAGTTATGCAACCGTGGACAAGAACTCGACCCGGTTTCTTTTGGTTTACGGCAGCCATGACGACATCGTGGACCCGGCCGCCCAGTCGGCAGTCTTCCTGACCGCGCTCAAGCAGGCGCAGTTCGTGGCACGGGCTCTGGTGGTGCCCGGCGCTGGGCATTTCTGGGTCGCCGATCCGCTTGAGCCCGGGAGCTTCGGAGCCTATGCGGCGCCCAAGATCCTGCTGTTTCTGAAGGCTTGGCTTTAATCCCTCACCCGCTTGCGGGGAGGGCTATCGCATATGACAAGCGTCTCGCAAACTCCGGACGGGAAGCACATCGCGGTCGCGAAGCTTGTAGGGGAGGGTTTTAAAACCCGCCCTTGTGCCACGGGGCTCGCTGCGAGAGAATTGTCGTCATCAACTGCTGAGTCGAAGTTCGTACGGCTAAGCTCGGATCAACCTCATACACCGTGAATGCCAAACGAGGGCGGGTTTGCGGGGCACCCCAAAAAAAGCGCATCCGCGTTTTTTGGGGACCCCGGTCCCGCCTCTACAAGAACCACCAGCGTAGTTCCGCTTCGCGGCCTCGGTTTGGGGGACGGCTTGCTCAAATCCGACTTGGATGCGCGCCGGGTGGGGTAATTCGCCCCCAGCCGTCGCGTTAACGATAGATCTGCTCGAGTCAAAAAGCTGGCGCGGCTCTTGCAGCGCCGCTCTCGACAGGCCGTCCCTGCCCGTATTTGCAACACGGACGGGCGGGGCGAACAAAGCTTGCGGCGCCGTGCGCCGGTACGCCAGTGCGACCTCGATCTGGAGTGTGGGCGATGAACAAACGATGCGCTTACTGCGGCGGACCTCTGGGTCTCATCAGCCACCGCAAACGCCGGCTGCGCTTTTGCCGGCTCTCTCACAAGAAGGCTTGGGAGAAACGGGAAGAAGAACTGTGGCAGCTGAAAAAACAGCAGTTCTTCGACTACCTCGCTCGCGGCAGTCCGGCCCGTTAGAGCATGTCCCGCAAAAGTGGGAACCGGTTTTGCGAAAAGGACATGCTCAAACAAAGGCTCTAACGAATGGCCGCAGCTGGGCGTACGGCGCACAAATGAAAACCCGCCAAGTGATTCTTGGCGGGCCCCATGCAATGCGCGACATCGCTGTGCCGGTACATCCGCGACTGCAACTCTACCGCGATTGCACTATCGATCTAACAGTTGATCGTGACGCTTTAATGACCATACGAGCCCGCGTAGCGTTCCACTTCTCACGCGAGTTCTGCACCCCAGTCCGCGACAGGCGTGGCGGCCGTGACCACATTCGACGTCACCGGCGGCGAAGCGTTGTTTCCGACCGGCGCGAGGCTCACTTTGGCCTGTCTTGAAAAGGAACGCGGCTTTTCCTCGATCGGCAGCTCGCGCGACTGCTCGAACAGGAAGATCCCGGCCCGTCCGGCGGCTTCGACCAATGGCTCGAGCTCACAGGTCGCCGCGATCGCAAGCCCGATCTCGCGCAGATGGGCGCGGCCGTAGCAAAAAGTCGCGAGGCTTGCCCGGCGGATGGGCGAGAGCGCGGAGACCAGATCGTTAATGTCGTGATGCGACGAACGATAGAGGCGGCCGATCAAGTCGGCAGAAACAGGGCAGTCATCGCTGTCGATGAGCATCGCTAAGTCCCCCTTTTAAGCAGTAGCGGTTTCAACGAGCGTGGTGAGGCATTCTGCGCCCATGCCAGGAAGCCCGATGGCGCGACCTCCCGCGCGCCGGCAGCGTTCAAATGCTCAGTTGCGGTTGCCGAAAAGGTTGCGCGACACGCCTGCTTCGGCGCGACTGCAGCCCGGCTGCTCTGGCGCATGATACGGCCCCCCGGCCGAGATCCCACGGGTTAAAACTTATTTGCGCTGTGTGTTGGGGGCGGGGCGCAGGTGTGTCGCAAAACCAATCTTTGGGTGTTAAAATCGAGGCAGCGCGGAGCGCATCAATACAACTTCGGCGGGTGGATGGGCGGCATCTTGACGGTCGTGTCCAGAAATTCGTTGGTGTACGCGATTTTCACGTCGTAAGGCTTTTCCATCTTCAAATATTCATCGATCAGCCGGTAGTCGTCGGCCATGCGCGCGTCATCGTGCCAGCCGAGTGCAACGGTGCGGGAGATTTCGTCACTCATCAGCATGGTGACGAGATGCCAGTTCTCGAGCTCATTCTGAAACAGAAGCGCGCCGTTCGCCTCTACCAATGCATTGATGCAGGGTTCCGGTGTCTTGACGCAATCGGCGAACGTCTTCTGCGTGATCTTTACGAACTTGTCGGCCTTGTCGCGGTTGGCCCTGAGCCAGGGGCCGTTCGCGATGATGGAGTTGCCGTAGGGGTTCACGCCTGCGTCCTTCCACGCCAGAAATCCCATGTCGCTGCCCAGCTCGCGCGCAAACACATGGTGCAGATTGAAGAATGAGGTCGTCGCGTCGATGGTCCTTGCCTTGAGCGCGCTGAGCTTGGCGTTCGCGTCGATGTTGACCCAGGTCACCGAGCCCGGATCGATGCCGACCTTCTTTGCCAAGGCTGGCCACATGGTGCGGGCGCCGTCGCCCGCGGGATTGCCGATCTTCTTGCCGGCGAGGTCCTTTACGCTTTCGATGCCGGAGCTCTTGAGCCAGTAGAGGCCCTGCGGCGAATTGGCATAGACGTTCATTACGCCGACGGCATCGAGTCCCTTGCCGCGAAACAACAACACGCCGGCCATGTCGGAAAGCCCGAGCTGCGATTGTCCCGCACCCACCTTCTGCGCCGAGGCGGCAGAGCCCCGGCCGGTTTCGAAATCAACGTCGAGCCCGGCCTGCTTATACAAGCCCAATTTTTGCGCGTAGAAGTATGGCGCGTGATCGCCGCCTGCGACCCAGTTGAGCGTGAAGGTTATTTTCTGCGCCGCCGCTCCCGACGTGGTCAGTGCAACAGCGCCGAAGGTGGCGAGCACGAGATTGACAGCGGCTTTCATGCCGAGCTCCGATTTTGGCTTGTCCGCGAAACGATAGGAGGGCTCGTCGGAGGCTGTCAACAATGCGCAGGCAACAATGCGTAGAGGTGTAGGTTTGGTCGAGTTCTTCACGCGATCCAACATGGCTCGGCAAAGCGTTGGGTCTCGCAAGCTCGACCCAACCTACACCTCGACCCAACCTACACCCCGCTGAACCAGTTGTAGCCCTGATCTTCCCAGTAGCCGCCGAGATATTTGTCGGTGACGGCGAGCTCCATCACGTGCTTGGGATTCTTGAAACCGAGCTTGGTCGGTATGCGCACCTTCATGGGAAACCCATATTTGCGCGGCAGGATGTCGCCAGCAAACCGGAAGGTGATCTGCGTCTGCGGATGAAGCGCGGTCGCCATGTCGATGGACGTGGAATAGGTGTCCGCGCAACGGAACCAGACATATTTCGCCCGCGTATCGGCGCCGACGCGGCGCAGGAATTCGCGCAGCGGCGTGCCCGTCCATTTGCCAATGGCGCTCCAGCCCTCGACGCAGATATGGCGCGTGATCTGGGTTTCCTGCGGCAAGGCGTAGAGCTCATCGAGGCTCCAGGATTTCTTGTTCTCCACCATGCCGCCGACTTCGAGCTTGTAATCTTCCTTCTCGACCTCGGGCGCATCATCCTCGGGATAATAGGCGTTGAATGGGAATGGACGCGTGACGGCGCTCTCGGGATAGCTCGGCGCGAGCTTGTTGGGATTGAACAGCCAGCCCTGGACGCGGTCATTGAAATAGGAGATGCGCATGAGCGCTCGTTCCGCCGAGGCGCTATCGACGATGTCGCAGCCCGACAGCAACGCGAGCGCCCCCAGGCTCGCGCCCCCGCGCAGGAAAAGCCGCCGCGCCGGATCGGGCAGCAGCCCCGCCGCATCCTTGATCAGGAGTTTCGGGTCGACACCTGCAAGATGGCGCCGGTTCATCATAGTGCCTCTTCAACGGCCGATAATCATGGCCCGCATCGTTTTTGGCACGACCAAGGCCATGATGACGTGGATCACGAGAAACGCGACGATCGCCGCCATGGCGAAGAAGTGCACATAACGCGCAGTGTCATAACCGCCCAACAATGCGGTGAGTTCCTGGAATTGCACCGGTTTCCAGATCGCGACCCCGGACAGGACAACGACAATCCCGACAACGAGAACGCCTGAGTAAAACAGCCTCTGGACGGCGTTGTAGACGGAGAGGTCATCGTAGGAGAGCCTGCCCGTGAGCGCCGCTCTGGTATCAGCGAGAACCGCGGCAGCGCGAATGGGAAAAAGCTTGCTCCGGAACCGGCCGGTTACGATGCCCAGGATGAGATAGACGAGGCCGTTCAACACCAGAATCCACATGGCTGCGAAATGCAAAAGCAGGGCGCCCGCGAGCCAGCGGCCGAGCGTAATCGCGGGAGGAAACGCGAACGCAAACAGCGGCGAGGCGTTGTAGATTTCCCACCCGGAGCCGATCATGACCATCACCGCAAGCGCGTTGATCCAGTGGGTGATGCGCACCCACCGCGGATGGATGGCTGGCTCCGCCGGGGCGGTTCCGATGCGGTGAGGAATGGCATCAACCGACATGACGCAGCATATTGCCCGATCTCTATGACATTCGCTCCGACCGCGAGTCCGCATAATAACAAATGCGCCGGTCGATTATTTCACGTTAACGTGTGGTCGGCGACCATGTTAAGCGAGCAAGAGATGTCCAAAACCGGGACTGGTAATTTCTTCGAGGATTTCCGCGTCGGTCAACTGATCCAACATGCGACCCCGCGCACGCTCAGCGCCGGCGACGGAGCCCTCTACCAGGGCCTGTTCGGCGCACGCTTTGCCGTGCAATCATCGGATGCATTTGCCCAGGCGATCGGCTACCCGCGTGCGCCGATCGACGACCTCTTGGTGTTTCATATCGTGTTTGGCAAGAGCGTGCCGGACATTTCGCTCAACGCCGTGGCCAATCTCGGCTACGCGTCGGGCCGTTTCCTCGCCCCCGTCTATCCGGGCGACACGCTCAACGCGATCTCCGAGGTGATCGGGCTCAAGGAGAATTCAAGCCGCAAGACCGGGATCGTGTTCGTGCGCACGTCCGGCTGCCGGCAGGATGGAACGAAGGCGCTCGAATATGTGCGCTGGGTGATGGTGCGCAAGCGAGACGAGGCGGCGGCCGCGCCCGGCGACCACGTTCCCCGGCTGCCGCAGGCAGTGGCCGCGAGCACGCTCGGTGACGCCTGCCCGCGGATCAATGGCAACGCCTATGATGTCGCGCTTGCCGGCAGCCGTTTCCGTTTTGACGATTATGCCGTCGGCGAGAAGATCGATCACGTCGACGGGGTCACGGTCGAGGAGGCCGAGCACCAGATCGCGACCCGGCTTTATCAGAACACCGCCCGTATCCATTTCAATCAGTTCATCGAAGGCAAGGGTCGGTTTGGTCGCCGTCTCGTTTATGGCGGGCACGTGATCTCGCTCGCGCGCGCACTTTCCTTCAACGGCCTTGCCAACGCCTTTCACGTCGCCGGTATCAACGGCGGCCGCCACGTTGCGCCATTGTTTGCCGGCATGACGGTGTTTGCGTGGTCGCAGGTGCTGGACAAGGCGCAATTGCCGGGACGCGACGATGTCGGCGCGCTGCGCCTGCGCACGGTCGCGACGAAGGATCACCCTTGCGCCGATTTCCCGCTGAAATCGGGCGATGAAGATCATCCCGCCGTGCTGCTCGAGCTCGACTACTGGGTGCTGATGCCGCGCTGATCTTCGCTTACCGTGCCTTTGCGGGGCCCTCCGTGATCACGCCACAGGCGATGCGATCGCCGGCATTACCTGCCGGATCGGTCGTGTAATCATCTTTGTTGGCGTGCACGACGAGCGTGGTGCCGGCAGCCTGGAAAACCGAATTTGGTTTGCCCTTGTCGAGCGTGATGTCCTTGTTCACGGCTGTCAAAGTGAGGTTTCCATTCGCAGGGATGCTGACGTTGTCCATATCGCCCGCGTGATGCCCTTCATGATTGAGCTTGCCGTGCTTCTTGTTCTCAGGATTGAAATGGGGGCCCGCCGATGTGAAGCCGGGCGCCTCGCATTTCCCGACCGCGTGGACGTGAAAGGCATGCTCACCAGGCGGCAATCCCTTGAGCGCAATCGCAATGCGCACGCCGTCAGGCGTTTGCGTCAATGTCGCAGTGCCGACATCCTTGCCGTCAGCCGTTTTGATCTCGGCATTTGCAGCGGGCGGCGGTGCGGCGGGGGTTTGAGCAAGCGCGGGCGCGCCAGCAAGGAGCAGGCTGCAACTCACAAGTGCCGACAAGTGCTTCATGAAGGAGGCCTTTCCGAAAGGTAACCGCGCATTATCCTAACCCAATGCCCCTCGTGCGTAAATCACCGGCCTAATACGAAGGGACTGGTCACTATTCCCGCCGAGTAGTAACGAACATTTGTGGACGCCTTCCCGCATGGCTCTGTTGCGATGGTGTTCAGCGCATCCACAATGTCGGCAATATCATGTTGCAAGTGGGTTGAGTTAGGCTCTACAGGTCCCCGAATCACGGAGAGGGAGCATGCGTGGACTTGGCAGTGGTTCATTTGATCCGAACACACTCGCCATCATCGAGACGGCATTCGATGAGGCCTGGCTGACGCTCAAGTGCGACGGCAATCACAGGGTCCGTGCCGA
>CATPCO010000226.1 GCA_955652925.1 uncultured Xanthobacteraceae bacterium
ATTGTAACGGATCAGGTCGCCGATGTGCGAAAGGGAACGGTTTAGCCCAATTCCGTGGCACGACTGGTAGGGTCCTTGGCAAATTCTGCCTGGTACGACCAGCAGGAATCCATTTTAAGCTACGTACTTCATTGTACGATGGGGCTTGGGTAGAGTTCACTCGGAATATCGGCGATAGGAGAGTCCGCTGGTTGATGGCGGAGAACCTACACCGCAAAGAGCTGTCGGATCTGGAACTTAGCGAAGCAATCTCCAATCTTGTCAACACGATAGAGAAGGGGCGCCAACGTTTCCCAGAAGCTTGCGATAAAAACTGTGGCAGCCAGGCTAGGTTTAAGCGCCTCGTGGATTCAATGAATGTGAAAATTTCGAAGCTGCCCGGGTATGCGAAAGAGCCAGTGCGCCGGAGAAATCACTTCCTGCAAGGTCGAACCAACGAACCACGGACAATCGCAGCCAAGAACACTGTCTGACTTCCATATCCCCCGCATAACCTGGCTTTTAGCCAACTTCTTGTTTAGCGCTTTAGCCAAGGTGTGCACCTAACTACACTGCGTCCGACCTGGTCCAAGAGACTCAACTGCGGAAGTTCTTTCATGGTCCCTGCGGATAACGCAGGATCCCCTGTTGGTATAAACCCCTCCTGTTCAAGTACATGGGGCCGCCTCAAGGGGCCATGTCCTGGCAGTCACAGTGTTAGAACCCTCGTAACAGGACACAACCGCATTAGCCCGCTATCTTGGGCGGATCATGCGAACGTAGTCAGGGACCGCTGAGGTTCCCGGCTCAATGGAGGGTCTTAGATGAAACGAATCGCAGTTCTAAGTTTTGTGGGAAGTCTACTGTTAGGCACAGCGGTAGCGCAGACTTCCGCTACGTCACAAACCAATGTCTCAGCCCCGCAGAACACTTCCCTGTCCGCCGGCAAGTCTAGTGCGCAGATGGATTCCCAAACCTCGGCAAATGCGGCGCAGTCTGCCGACGTGTCGAACAAGGGCGCAGCCGCCAGCGAATTGAAGACCGGCAGTTCCATCCACACAACCTTGGATAAACCAGTGGATGCGCGCAAGAATAAGCCGGGCGACCAGGTCGTGGCCACGACCACCGAGGACGAAAAGTCCGAGGGCCAAGTGGTGATTCCGCGCGGCTCGAAGATCATTGGCCATGTGACGGAAGTCAAGGCGCGCGAAAGGGGACAGGCAGAGTCAGCATTGGGCGTCGTCTTTGATCATGCTGTCTTGAAAGACGGCAGCCAAGTACCGTTGTCGTTGACCGTGCAGGCGGTCGGCAGCGGTGCTAGGGCGGCCCAGGCGGAAGATGATTCGTTAATGTCTTCCGGAAACGCTGCTGCAACTGGCAGCGCTAGCGAGGCAGGCTCAAGCATGACACGAACCGGAGGTGGCCTGGTTGGTGGCGTTCGTTCCACGACTGGTGGCTTGGTCAAGACAGCCGGGAGCGTCGGCGGGGCCACACTAAATCCGGCGATGGGCGCGGGAGCTTCTTCATCTCTGAATTCGAACAGTCAGGGTGTAGTTGGGCTTCGCGGCCTGAACCTGGCGTCGTCAACCGCAAGCTCGAATTCTGGAACGTTCACGTCAAAAAACTCGAACGTCCATCTCGATAGCGGCACCCAGATGATCCTAAGGATACAGAAGTAGCTCCTCCATTCTCCATGCAAAGAAGGGCAGTGCCGTTGGGTGCTGCCCTTCGTTGTTTGGCACATCAATTACTCCTGGCTTCAGAGTTGTTAGTGCGGATCGTTCTGGCAAGCATCGGGTACAGCATTCGTGTAGGGCAGATTCTTCTCGCTTCTTGCAGGAACTTCCGGTGTCGCGACCGAGACCAACCACTCATCTTGCACAAAATACAGGAATGGCACGGTTCGTGCTCTAAGAACATAGCGGCCAAAGTTGGGAGGAGTTCATTGTTGAATGTAAATATTGAGAAAATTGGCGACTTGGCGGTCGTTGAGTGTGAAGGCAGACTTATACAGAGCGAAGCCGCGGTCAAATTACGCGAAGCTGTGACTTCGCAAAGAGACGCCCGAATTGTTGTCCTTGAACTCTCGGAAGTACACGCCATCGAAGGCGCCGGTCTTGGCATGCTCGTGTTTCTGCGGCGATGGGCTAGGGAGCACGATATTCGATTCATGCTGTTCGATCCCTCGAAGTGCGTCCAGGACGGACTGAAACGTGTCAGATCGATCTCAGAATTCTACATTCCTACGCTCGACGACATGTTCGCTCTCTTGGCATACGCCGACAGCCAATACGCGGCTGCTTGAGTTCTAGGTTTTTCATTGTTGAGTACCCGTGACCGCCAACCGTCAGTTCGCCCCGTGCGCGGTCGGTGCCGTAAGTGTGACCGCATATGGTCCATCGCGGGCAAGGAACTAACTGAGCCGGCGAGACACCTTCTCGGGGGAAGGGCTGTTCGACGCGCGCCAATGACTTACCCGTCTGGGGCGTTTTCGTTTGGGGTCTTGTGACAGACCTGCGCCTATTCATTTTACGGAAGCCGCAGGCGAGATTCTTAAGACAACTAGAAATCTTCCAGGAAAGAAATAGGTTCTCTGAGGGAGCGGCAAACTGGACTGGCTGGCGCAAACCTCTTCCGCGCACTCGTCGAGCAAGGGAATACTTCGAAATGCTGAGGTGCATTATGCGGCGGCGTGTGAACCGCAATTTTACGAAGCCTGGAGCAATCGGACCAATTGTTTTCTCCCCGAGTTCATTTGAGCGAATCGTCACGGCTCTGAAGATTTCGCCCGAGGAATACCCGCTGTTCGCCTAAGCTGAAGGAGTGGGTGCGCCGAAACAAAGACCACCGATATGTGCCCACGGACTTGCTGAAAGTAGATGTTCCCCCTCAAATGCGACTTGTAACAGAGCATCAGAGTATGAGGTTAGAGTTCGAGACCAACCCAGAGTAGATGCGGCGCATCTTATTGCCGGGAGTCACACTATGAAGTACTTGCTGTTTCTCTTGGTGGCGGGAGTTGCTCTCGTCGGCTGTGGCGCAGGTCACGCAAACTTAACTAGTATCACAGCTAGTCCTCAGTCGGCGACTAGTACTAGCAATCCTCAGGGCCAAGTTGGCTACACTGCCAGTGGAAATTTTGCCAACGGCAAGAGTCGGGAACTGTCGCAGGTAGACGGTCTTTCGTGGAAGACCTCGCCGACGAGTACCGGCACAACGGCGGCTACCATCGGTTCTACCGGCGAAGCTACTTGCTCAGCACCTGGCACTATCACCGTTACCGCGAGCGCTCCCCAAAACCTACAGTTCACCGTGAATAACGGAGTGCAGAACACGTCAGCCACGGTAACGGGTACGGCCACACTAATTTGTCAGTGAAGAAAGTCAGCGAGTCTTCTTTTGAGATTCACGCTTTTGTCACGGCGAACACGCAAGAAGTATTATTTGTTTTTCTGGGTGGTCGTATTGGGCGTAGCGTGCGGTTTAGTCGCTGGGCTGGTGCCGCAAATATCCGCTATCCTTAAGTGATGCGGTCGTTTTGTCTTCCATGACGAACCTCAGGACTTCCTGCGAGTCGTGTTTGCTAAAAATCCGCCCTCTCTACCCCGACGTGAAGGAATCTGCGCTCGGGCATCCGCATGAATACGTCACGTGGTAGTTATAGTCATAGCGATGTTCGCAAAATGAATCCCTGCAACACCACAAGCGGCAATCACAACAGATCGAAGCTCCGCAGTCCGCGCACTCGGCCACGGCGGGCTTGCCGCACGGAAAGAGGGACGATTCCGTCTGACCGTATTCGATTTGGCAGTTATGCATTTTTCCAATTCCGCACAAGCCAATTCACAACAATGCCAACATGGGGTGGGCTCGTTGTAGCGCTCGCGCTCAAATAGTTCTTCGCGTCCTTCCATTTGGGAATAGCTACGATTACGAATCTTGAGCCATGTGCTTCGCTTCCGATCTGCGACGTAAGGCCCGACTCTGCTTGCCTACCATGCCCTCCAACTCCATTTCGCAGACACGCTGAAACAATGCCATACCGCGTTGCAAGGTGGGCAGCGTGTCGCAGCTGAGATGAGGCAGGAAGCCCGGACAGAAGGTACCTCAGTTCATGCTTTCGATCTTATGAGCCGCGCGCGACGTAAATCCTTGCCCTTGCATATCAACAAATCGAGGGCGAGAGTATTGCTTGACGAGTGGTTGCTGCTGCAGTTCAGTGGGCCGAGCGGATCATGCGAAAAATTGATAACCTATTCCCACAGCAATGACTTAACATGGACTCCTCGGTGCAACGATTCCGAGAGGGCTTACATCAGACCGTAAAACGGTAGAATTCGTGCCGTGTTGCCAATTCTCTTGTATCATTTCATCATTCTCACGTCCCAAGACATCCGGCCTCACAGCCGATTCGTCGAGATAAGTCTATGCGTCGTCTTCTCCTTTGGGCTGTCCTTCTCGCCTTCCCGTGGAATTGGGCTTGGGGGCAGACTCTGACTCGCCGGCCAGAACAACCTGCACCGGCAAGCGGCAGCGCGATTCCCTCCCCCCCAGTACCGAGTCTAATTCCCTTGACGGTGCCGACCGGCACGCCCTTGAAGGTTGCCCTCGATCAGGAGGTGCGCGTACAAAAAGTCGGAGAACCAGTTCATGGGAAAATAGTCGAGCCAGTGTATGCGTTCGACAAGCTGGTCGTTCCGGCTGGGACTGAGGTCGTTGGCAAAATCTCAGCCATTGATCGAGTCCCAAAGAAAGGGCGCATCGTGGCCGCCATGAATGGCGAGTTCTCGCCTTCCCGGCAAGTACATATCGACTTCAGCGAACTCGTGCTGGCAAATGGCTGGCATGTGCCGCTACAGACCGACGTTAGCCCAGGATCCGGCGGAGTCTTGCAGTTCGTGCCTGCCAGCGAAAAGGAAAAACAAGAGGGTAAGAAAGACGAAGCCAGGAACGCCGTTTCTCGAAAGATCGGCGAAGCCAAGAAGGAAGTGATGCGTCAGTGGGATGCCGCCAAAAAGCAGCTTCACGAGCCCGGGAAGATACACCGGGTGGAGCGGTTCGCGGTCTCACAACTCCCGTACCATCCGCAATACATGGATCCCGGGACCAGCTTCAACGCGGACCTTCGACGCCCGCTCGATTTCGGAGCCGAGCCGCTTACGCCCGCTGTAGTGGAGCACATCGGGACACCGCCCCCTTCGGGGAGCGTGGTGCATGCAGTACTCGTCACCCCACTCGGTTCCGCGCAAAGCAAGAAGGGGGATCCGGTGGAAGCAGTCATCACCCAGCCGCTCGTCGTCTCCAACCACTTGTTTCTTCCCGAGGGCAGCCGGCTGAAGGGTTCTGTCCTGCAAGTGCGTCCGGCGCTAGGTTCAGCCGAAATGGACAGCTCCGCATCGTGTTTCACCAGGTTGTGCCGCCCAGCGGGATTGAAGAAAAGGTCGAAGCCAGCCTCGAAGGCGTGAACGTCGCTAAAGGAGAGCATCTGCAGCTCGATTCCGAGGGCGGTGCACAAGTCACCGCGCCCAAAACACGGTATCTGACGACCGCGATTTCCGTCATGTTGGCCAGCTCCTCCATCGGGGATGGTCACGGACGAGAACATGATGGGGATCTGCGCGGCGGAGGGGGCGATGTGGGCAGTGGCGCCGCGAATGGCACATCTGGATTCCGGTTCCTAGGCACGATCGTGGGAGCGTTCGCGCACTCCCGGGTCGTGGCTTCGGGATTTGGCTTCTATGGAGCGGCCATGTCGGTGTATTCCCACTTCCTCACCCGAGGCCGTGATGTGGTTTATCCGATGGACATGTCGATGGTGATCGGGGTGGGGACGAAGCAGAAGCAGCCGCCGGCGGCGGAAGCGGAGCCGGCTACAAATCCGAACCGGGGGAACATAAGGCCCCGTTAGAGCGGCTGCACAATTCCAC
>CATPCO010000227.1 GCA_955652925.1 uncultured Xanthobacteraceae bacterium
GGGCCACGCGCTTCGCTGGCGGCCGGTGAGAAAGGGCCGCCGCTTCCCGATCCGATCCTGCTGGAGGTCTTTTCCAACGCACTTCTCTCCATTGCCGAGGAGATGGGCGCGCTACTGATCCGCACCGCCTATTCGACCAACATCAAGGAGCGCCACGACGCCTCGACGGCGATCTTCGATGCGGAAGGGCGCCTCGTCACGCAGGCCGAGCACATCCCGATGCATCTCGGCGCCATGCTCAGCGCCGTGAAACATATCCTCAAGCGCTACCCGCTCGAAGATATCCGCCCCGGCGACGCCTTTCTTGCCAACGACCCCTACAACGGCGGCGGTACGCATCTCGCCGACGTCACCGTCGCGTCCCCCGTGTTCGACGGCAACACGTTGATCGCCTTCGTTACCAATATGGGCCACTGGCCCGACGTTGGCGGCATTAAGCCCGGCGCGGCGATGACCGAAGGCTGCACCGAGATCTATCAGGAAGGCCTGCGCATTCCGCCCATGCGAGTCATCCGGGAGGGCAAGCTGCAGGAGGATCTGTTCTCCTTCATCCTCCTCAACATGCGCTTTGCCGAGGACCGTCCCGCTGACCTGCGCGCGCAGGTCGGAACCAACCACGTTGGCATCCAGCGCATCCAGGAGCTCTCGGCGAAATACGGGATCGCGCGCTTCCGCGAGCTCATCGACGGGGTGATTGACTACAACGAACGCTGGATCCGTGCGAAGATCAAGGCGTTGCCCGAAGGCTCCTGGACCTTCGAGGATCAACTCGACGACGACGCGCATGTGCCGGGTCCGGTGCCGTTGAAGGTCAAGCTCACCGTTGCGCACCGTCCGCAGCCGCATATCATTTTCGACTTTACCGGTTCGAGCCCGCAGCGCACCGGCGGGGTCAATGTGGTCTACGAGGCGCTGTTCGCCACCGTCGCCTTCGCGCTCAAAGCGACGCTCGATCCAGACCTGTGGTCGAACGCGGCCTTCGAGCGGGTGGTAAAGCTGATCGCGCCCGCGGGCTCCATCGTCAACCCGCTGCCGCCGGCGCCCGTCGGTGGCCGAGGCACCACGTGCCAGCGAATCGCGGATCTCTTGCTTGGCGTCATGGCCAAGATCACGCCCCAGCGCGTCACCGCATGCGGACATGGCACCACCTCCATCAATCTACACGGCTACGATCCGACGCGCCGGCGCCCCTTCATCTGCATCGACAGCGTGTCCGGTGGCATGGGCGGACGGAAAGGCCATGACGGCATGGACGCGGTGCAGATCAACACCAACAACATTCCCAATCTGCCGACCGAAGTTCTGGAGAGCGAATATCCGATCCGCGTCGAGCGCTATGCGCTCGTTCCCAACACCGGCGGTGCCGGCGAATTCCGCGGCGGACTCGCGGCACGCAAGGAATTCCGCATGCTTGCTGACATCGATTTCATCGCCCATGCCGACCGTCATCTGTTTGAGCCCTGGGGTTTGTTCGGTGGCGGGCCCGGCGCCAAGGGTCTGCATCGGCGCAATGCCGGGCAGTCGGACGAGACCACGCTGCCGAGCAAGGGCGGTCCGCTGTCGTTCAAGAAAGGGGACGTGCTGTGCGCACAGGCGGCCGGCGGCGGCGGCTATGGCCGGCCTGCGGATCGTCGCGCCGATCTGCTCGCCCTCGATCTCGCGGATGGGAAGGTCACCGAAGCGCAAGCGCGGCGAGCCTACCCCGCGGCGTTGGTCGATGCCGCTCTCAAGCTCGCGACCACGCTATGAAAGCGAACATCACCGCGCCCGAGAAGCTCAGCATCGGAATCGACATCGGCGGTACCTTCACCGACGTGGTGCTCATGGGCGGTCGCCGCGGCATCGTCGCCAAATACAAGGTCGACACCACGCCGGATGGGCTCGAGAACTGCTTCATCAACGGCCTCGAGCGCGCGAGCGGCGGCCGCGCGCCGCACGAGATCGCGCGCCTTCTGCATGCCACCACCGTTGCGACCAACACCGTGCTGGAAGGGAAAGGCGCGCGCACCGCGCTGCTGGTCACCGAAGGCTTTCGCGACGTGCTGGAGATTGCGCGTCAGCGGCGGCCGAGTCTCTATGATCTGCTGGCGGAAAAAGCCAAGCCGCTGGTGCCGCGGCGTCTCGTATTCGAGGTCAAGGAACGCATCGGCGCCGATGGCGGCATCGTCGTTCCACTCGATGATGCCGAACTTGAGCGCTTTCCTGACGTGATCCGCAGGTCGCGTGCGGAGTCTGTCGTCGTCGCGCTGTTATTCTCGTATCTAAATCCCGTCCACGAGCTGCGCATTCGCGACTATCTGCGTGCGAAGCTGCCCGGGCACTCGATCGTTGCCTCATCCGACGTCATCCCCGAGTTCCGCGAGTTCGAGCGCACCAGCACCGCGGTGCTTGTCGGCTATCTCAAGCCGATCTTCGAGCGCTACACCGGCAAGCTGGTGAAGCGCCTAAAAGAGCGCAGCTACAATTCGGACAAGCTCCTGATCATGAACTCGGCGGGCGGCCTGACCTCGGCGGATGCAGCTGGCGAGCGGCCTCATACGCTGGTTGAGTCTGGCCCGGCCGCGGGCGTCATCGCGGCAGCCTGGCTCGCCCGCGCCATGGGCGAACCCTATGTCATTTCATTCGACATGGGGGGCACCACGGCCAAAGCGAGCCTGATCGAAGCCGGCGAGTACCGCACCACAACCGAATACGAGATCGGCGCCGGCATGCATCAGTCGCTGGCGGTGCGCTTCACTGGCTATCCGATCAAGGCGCCAATGATCGAGCTCACTGAATGCAGCGCGGGCGGTGGCTCCATCGCCGCGACCGACGGACTCGGCGGCCTCAAGGTCGGCCCGCGCAGTGCCGGCGCCGATCCCGGTCCGGTGTGTTATGGCCGCGGCGGCGAACAGCCGACGGTCACCGATGCCAATCTCGTTCTCGGGCGCATCAACCCGGACTACTTCGTCGGCGGAGAGGCCAAGCTCGACCGCGAGCGAGCCGTCGCGACGATACGCTCCAAGATCGCGGAACCGCTCGGCATGTCGGTCATGGATGCCGCCGCGGGCATCGTCGGCATCGCCAACGCGCATATGATGCGCATCCTGCGCGTTGTCTCTGTGTCGCGTGGCCTCGATCCGCGCACCTTCTCGCTCGTCGCCTTCGGCGGCGCCGGGCCGCTGCACGCCGCCGATCTTGCCGCCGAGCTCGGCCTCTCCAAGGTCATCATTCCCGAAGCGCCGGGAGTGTTCTCGGCGCTCGGCCTGCTCTGGGCCGATCTGCGCGCTGATTTCAGCAAGACCGCGCGCAAAAATCTAAATCCCGAAAATGCAGCCGCTCTGCAGGCTCTGCTCGACCGCCTCGATGCCGAATCCGCGCAGTGGCTCGCCAATGAGAAGGTACCGGTCGGCCGCCGTCTGCTCGTACGCTCGGCGGACATGCGCTACCCGCTGCAGAATTACGAGATTAATGTCGCGCTGCCGTCGGGCCCAGTCGACGTCGACTGGCTCAAGCGCGCGGTGGACGCCTTTCATGCCGCGCACCAGCGCCTCTACAGTTATTGCGATCGCGGTGAGCAGGTGCAGATTGTCAATCTGCGTGTCGCCGCCATCGGCCAGACCGAGCACGTCAAGCCGCGGCTGATCGAGCGCGGCTCAGCGAGCCCGAAGGCGGCTCAGAAGAGCGAGCGTCAGGTCTGCTTCCAGGAGGGCGCCGTGGTGCAGACCTGCCCGATCTACGAGCGCGAGCGCCTTCTCGCGGGCAATGTGGTGGGCGGCCCGGCTGTGATCGAGCAGGCGGATTCCACCATTCTCGTGCCGCCATCCTTCAACGCGCTGGTCGATCCGCATGGCCGCCTGATCATGACCCGCGGCAGCGCCACAGCCGGGAAATCACGCGCCGGGCCGAAGCGCAAGGCGAGTGCGCGCAGATCAGCGCCGAAGATGAAACGCAAGCGCTAGAGCGAGACCTATGCGCAAGCGCTGCCACATAGCGAGCCTCGTATGAGCTCTTCGACGCTCGATCCGGTCACGACGTCCGTTGTCGAGCATGCACTCGCCAGCGTCACCGACGAGATGGCGACGGTGCTCATCTCCACGGCCTACTCGCCGCTCGTGCGCGACCTGCTCGATTTCACCGTGGCGCTGTGCAATCCGCGTGGTGAAATGGTTGTGCAGGGGCTCGGCATGGCCATCCATCTCGGCGCGCTGCCCACGGCAATCGACGCGATCCTACGCAAGTTCGCAAACGATATGCGTCCAGGCGACGCCATCATCATGAACGATCCCTATGAAGGCGGGATGCATCTGCCCAACGTGATCATCCTCACGCCCGCGTTCCACAATGGCGAGCTTCTCGGCTACGCCATCGCCATGGCGCATCATACCGACATCGGCGGTCACGTACCTGGCTCAGTGCCGGTGAACAGCCGTGACGTGTTCGGTGAAGGCGTGCGTATTCCGCCGATGCGGTTGCAGCGCGGCAACGCGCGCGACGAGTCGCTCTTGACACTGATCGAGCGCAACATTCGCCTGCCCCGCGACTTCTTCGGCGATCTTGAAGCGCAGTTGAGCGCCTGCCGAATCGGAGAGAAGCGGCTGCAGGCAGTAGCCGAGCGCTACGGTAGTGACGTCGTGCTCGCTACCATGGACGGGCTCCTTGACCGTAGCGAGCGCATGGCGCGCGCGGTGATAGCGCAATGGCCGGACGGCGACTACAGCTTCGAGGAATTCCTCGACAGCGACGGTCTCGACGGCCCACCGCAGCGTCTCAAGGTTACGCTGCGTGTGCGGGCCGACGAGATCACCGCGGACTGCACCGGCACCGCGCCGCAGGTACCGACCGCGATCAACTCGCCGCGCGCCTATTCGCAGTCGGCGTTCTATCTCTGCCTACGCTCGATTATGCCGGCGGAATTGCCGAATACCGCCGGCTTCTTCCGTCCGGTGCATTTCGTGCTGCCGCAGGGCACTATCGTCAATCCGCGCTTTCCCGGCGCGGTCGGCGCCATGGGCGTGAGCGGCTATCGCCTCACCGACTGTATCTTCGGCGCGCTTGCCCAGATCGTCCCGGAAGCGGTACGCGCGGCAAGCGAAGGCGGAACCACGCGCTACACACTCGCCAGCAGCGATGCGAGGGGACCGCGCATCCTCAGCGAGGCGTTGGTGGGTGCCTGGGGTGGTCACGCGCATTTCGACGGGATCGATGGCGTGGCCAATATCGCTGCCAATATGGCCAATTCGCCGATCGAAATGGTTGAAGCCACCTATCCCGTGATGGTCGAGGAATATTCCTATGAGCCGGACAGCGAAGGACCGGGCCGGCATCGCGGCGGCCTTGGCGTGCGCCGGCAAATCCGCGTGCTCTCGCCCGACGGTGCGATCCTCCAGGTGCGCTCGGGGCGCACTATACAGCGGCCTTGGGGCATCGCCGGCGGCGGCGAAGGCACCTCGTGCCAGAACGTGCTCAATCCCGACACGCCGCAAGAGCGCAAGATGCGTGGGCTGGAGACCATCCATGTGCCGCATGGGACGGTCTACCGCCATGTCACGCCCGGCGCCGGCGGCTACGGGCCGGCGCGCGAGCGCGACCCGCAGCTGGTCGCCCGCGACGTGCGCGACGGCAAGATCTCGGTCAGCCGCGCGCGTGACGTCTATCGCGTAGCGGTCGCGGTCGACGGCACGATCGACGAGCGGGGTACGGCGGCGCTGCGCGAGCTGACACCGTGAGAATGATTGAGCGGCCGCACGTGCGTGTTCGCGTGTGGCGCATTTGTTAGACGTTTCCGGAGACATGAACGCGATGCCAATGTCATTCCGCTACGCATTGGGCGTTGACATCGGCGGGACCTTCACCGATGTCGTCCTTATCACCGAAGCCGGTCAGGTGAAGATCGCCAAGGGCCTCTCCACGCCTGGCGCGTACAATCGCGGCATCGCCGAAATCCTCGACAATCTGCTGCAGCGTGAAGCTCTCGATCCCGCTGTCTGCAGCGCCTTCGTCCACGGCACCACCGTCGCGACCAACGCCATCATTGAGCGTAAGGGTGCGCATACCGGCCTCATTACCACCAAGGGTTTCCGCGACGTCTTGGAGCTACGGCGCATCCGCATCCCCAAACTCTACGATCTCACCTGGCAGAAGCCGCAGCCGCTAGTCGAGCGCTATCTGCGCTTCGAAGTCGTCGAGCGCATGACCTATCGCGGCGACGTGCACACCCCGCTCGACGAGGACAGCGTCGTGCGCGCCGTGCGAGAGCTCAAGCGCCTCGGCGTCGAATCTATCGCCGTGTGCCTGCTCAATTCCTACGCCAATCCGGCGCATGAGTGCGCCGTGCGCGACATCATCCGTACGGTCGCGCCGGAGATCGAGATCACCATCTCCTCCGATGTGCTTGCTGAAATGCGCGAATACGAGCGCACCAGCACCACCGTGATCAATGCATATCTGATGCCGGTGGTGCGCCGCTATGTCGATGCCCTCGACCGCACGCTACGCCAGCAGGGCTTCCGTGTGCCGCTTCTCCTGATGCAGTCAAATGGAGGTGCCATGACTGCGGAGCTCGGCTGCGAGCAGCCGATGCACGTCATCGAGTCCGGCCCGGCCGCTGGTGTCGTTGCCGCACACAAGCTTGCCAGGCGGCTAGGCATCGACAACGCGGTCACCCTCGATATCGGCGGCACCACGGCCAAGGCGAGCCTCATCGAGAAGGGCGAGCTCACTTATGCCGACGAATACGACGTCGGCGGCGGCTTTTCCCGCGGCGGCCAGCTGGCGCGCGGCGGCGGTTACGTCCTGCGCGCGCCCACCCTCGACATTTCCGAGATCGGCGCCGGCGGAGGCAGCATTGTCTGGATCGACAGTGGCGGCGCGTTGCAGGTCGGGCCAAAGAGCGCGGGCGCCGATCCCGGTCCTGTGTGCTACGGTCGTGGCGGCACCGAGCCGACGCTCACCGACGCCAGTCTGACGCTCGGATATCTCGGCGAGGAAGGGCTTGCCGGCGGCGCCGTGCGCCTCGACCGCCGGGCAGCGGAAACGGCTTTGCGCGACAAGATCGCAGAACCGCTCAAGCTGCCACTGATGGACCTCGCCTACGGCGTTGTGCGCATCGCCGTCTCCAACATGACGCGTGCGATCCGCTCGGTGTCCACCGAGCGCGGCAAGGACCCGCGCGATTTCGATCTCGTTGCCTTCGGCGGCAATGGCGGCCTGTTCTCGGCGGCGGTCGCGCGCGAATTGTCGTTGAAGAAGGTCATCATCCCGCCCGCGGCGGGCATCTTCTCCGCCTTCGGGCTTCTTTATTCCAATCTCGAGCATCACTTCACTCAGACCATGCTGGCCAAGATCGAGGAGATTGATCCCGCGCTGGTCAACGCGCGCTGGGCGCATCTCGAAGCGGAGGCGCTCGCTATTCTCGGCCGCGAAGGGTTTGCGCCGGATCGCTGCCGGCTGCAGCGCTTCGGCGCGTTGCGCTATTTTGGCCAGACTCACGAGCTCAAGATCCCCTGGCCCGCCGGTCCGGTGGACCGTGCCGTGCTCACGCACATGGCGGCACTGTTCCAGGACACCCATCACAGGACCTACGGCCATCGCGGCCACGACAACATCATCGAGCTCGTCAATCTGCATCTCGTTGCCAATGGCATCACGGACAAGCCGCGTGTGCCGGACCGGCTCGAATTCCCCAAACAGATCGAGCAAGCGGCGCGCGAGCGTCATGTGTGGTTTGGCTCCGAGCTCGGCTCACACGCGACCAGGATCGTGCGCCGCGCCGCACTGCCGGAGACGCCTGTGCGCGGTCCGCTGATTATTGGCGAGTTCGACACGACCATCGTGGTGCCGCCGGATTTCCAGGTGATGCGGGATCCGTTCTTCAACGTGGTGCTTACGCGCGGCGGGGCGGCTGGTCCGGCGGCCGACCGGAGCAACGCGGCAGTCGCGGCGACAGTGTGAATCATGGCGCTCGCCGGGCAAAGCGCGCACGCTCCCGCAGCCGGCCGGCGCCCGCGGCTCCGCACGCTCGCATTTGACGGGTCGGTTCAGACGTTCGTTACTGTCACCGCCATCATCCTCGCGCTCTGGCTTGTGCTTTATCCGCTTGGCTGGCTCATCTGGGGCGTGCTCCACCAAGGCGCGCCGGGCGCCGCTGGAGACTGGACCGCGGAGAATCTCCGCGTGCTCCTCGACCCCGACTACTGGCGCCTCGTCGGCCGCTCCATCTTCGTCGCCGTGGCGGCGACCTTGTTCGCGACCATCATCGGCGTACCGCTGGCTTGGGTGACGGTGAAAACCGATATGCCAGCGCGGCGGCTGGTCGAGATCGCGGCCCTCCTGCCGTTCTTTACCTCGACCTTCATCGGCGCGCTGGCCTGGATCTTCCTCGGCAATCCGACCAACGGCCTGCTCAAGCTTTGGCTCGGCCTGCCGGTCAACGTCTATTCGCTCGGCGGCATCGTTTGGGTGACCGGACTCTACATGGCCCCCTACATCTATCTCTTCACCTCGGCCGCGCTGCGCAACATGGACACGAGCTATGAGGAAGCATCCTTCGTCGCCGGCGCCGGGCTGTTCCGCACGCTGACCCGCGTGACCCTGCCGCTCGTCTTTCCCGCGCTGATGTCGGGCATGAGCCTCGTGCTGGTCATCTCACTCGACATCTTTGGCGTCGCCGCAATCCTGGGCTTTCCCGCGCGCATCTCGGTGCTCGCGACCGACGTGTTCGTAAACGCCTCGCTGGTGCCGCCGGCTTTCGGCAAGGCCACCGTCGAGGGTTTGAGCCTTATCGCCATTGCGGCGATGCTCCTGTTCCTGCAGAACCGATACTTGAGGAAGCGTTCCTATACCGTGGTCAGCGGCCGCGGCTTCCGCGTCAGGCACTACTCACTCGGGCGCTGGAGCCCGCTCGTGCTCGCGTTCTGCATGCTTTATCTTTTGATTGCGGTGATCCTGCCGCTGCTCGTTCTCATCAAGAATAGCTTCCAGGTCTATCCGACACCTTATTTCCGCGCCTTCACGCTCGCCAACTGGACGGCCTTCATTCACAACGAGGAGGTGGTAGGCGCGCTAGTGCGTTCCTTCTATCTGTCCATCTTCGGCGCCACGCTCACAGTGTTGTTCACGGCGGTGGTGGCCTATGTCATCCACCGCAGCCGCATTCCGGGCCGCGGGCTGCTCGAATATGTCACCTCCATTCCCGTCGGCACCCCGGGCATCGTCATGGGGCTGGGCATCATGTGGGCCTATATCACCTGGCCGCTCTGGGGCACGGTGTGGATCCTGGTGCTCGCCTACATGACGCTGTTCATGCCTTACGGCGTGCGTGCGCTGGGAGCGGCGTTCGTTCAGATCCACGCCGAGCTCGAAGAATCGAGCCGCGTGCATCGCGCCTCCTGGTTCATGACCTTCCGCCGCGTCGTGCTGCCGCTGCTGCGCTCCGGCATTTCCTCCACCTGGATCCTGCTGTTCATCATCTTCATCCGCGAGATCAGTACCGCGGTGCTCCTGAGCTCGGTGAACACCCAGGTCTTTCCCGTTCTTATTTTCCAGGAATGGACCGCCGGCAATTTCAACGTCATGAGTGCCGGCGCGCTTCTCCTGAGCGTCATCATCCTCGCCGTCGTGGCGCTGTTCCGCTGGATTTTCAAGGTCGATGTGGTGCCCGCCTATCGCTGACACCCTTGCGGGCTGCCTGCTTTCGGGCTGCGGCGAGTGCTGTTAGGCTGGCACAAATGCACCGCGGGACACCGCGGGTTGCGCAGGGAGGAACACGTGAGACGCTTCGCCATTGCCCTTGTTGCCGCATGCGCTGCGACGCCGGCGGCCGCCGTCGATCCCGGCCCGGAGCTGATCAAACAGGCCGCCGCTACTGCCGGCGGCGAGATCGTGGTGCAGTCGGCGCTCTTCGATTCCACCAACAAGGATTTCGCCCAGGGCTTCAACGCCAAGTTCGGATCGCAGGGCCTGCATGTGAAGGTGGTGCGCTATCAGTCGAGCCAGCAGGTTCAGCTCTATGACCAGGAGCTGCGCGCCGGCAAAGTGAGCGCCGATGTGATGTTCTTTGTCGAACCGCCGTTGTTCGTGCGTCTGGCGCGCGAGGACAAGCTTACCAAATATTGCAGCTCGAATTTCGCCGACTACCGGCCGGAGGCGCTCACGCCAGCCTGCAGCTACTTCTACGTCAATTCCTACCTGCAATATCTCGCATACAATACTGACCTGATGCCGCAACCGCCCACGAGCTGGCACGACCTCATCGATCCGAAATGGAAGGGCAAGACCAGCATTCCCGATCCCAAGATCGGCGGGGGACACTATTATTTCGTATTCACCATCTACAAGTTGTTCGGCAAGGACTGGTTTGCGAAGGTACGCGGCAATGACGCGCTGCTCACCCAGAGCCACGGCGTCACCGAGAACCAGGTGATGTCCGGCGAGCGCTATTTTGGCGTCAGCATCTCGGTGCTCACAAGGAACGACGGGCCCTATCCCGGCGGCAAGCAGGCGCCGATCAAAGAATCACTGCCGAAGGAGGGCGGCGCGCTGCTCGCCGGTGGGCTCGGCATTACCAAAGGCGGGCCCAATCCGGCGGGCGCCAAGGTCTTCGTCGACTGGGCCTCAAGCCTCGAAGGCCAGAGGGTCATCAATCACAACGGCCTGTTCTCGCTGCGCAAGGATTTCACCAGCCGCGAAGGCGACGACCTCTCCAAGATGCACTATCTGTGGTTCGATCCTGACGAGATGGAGAAGAACCGCGATCAATATACGCGCGAGGCGGAGAAAATACTTACGGGCGATTAGCCGAGCGTCGCCGTCGCTTTGCGAGAGAAGCATCACTGCAACAGCCGTAACCCCGTAGCCCGGGTTGAGCGGTAGCGAAACCCGGGGAACCCCCGCGTTTCGCTGCGCTCAACGCGGGCTACAGTTCTACGATGATTTTGTCGCGCAAGGCCTCGTAGCCCGGATGAAGCCGTTGCGCTCCTGGCGCAACGGCGAC
>CATPCO010000228.1 GCA_955652925.1 uncultured Xanthobacteraceae bacterium
ACCCCGGAGCCAGTGCATAAGGACATCTACGCCACGCTAAAGATTCCGATGGAGGTGATGAAGCCGGTGAAGACCTGGCACGAGCCCTCTACATAGTGACGGAATGAAATCGTAACTCCTCGCAAATAAAGGATCTTGTTCAGCGAACTGTGGAAGTTAGGTTAGGTGTAAGGCTCGCATTGTGGCTTCCCACGCATGCTCTGCGTGTGGGCGAACGGCATCTTCGTACACTGCCGGTGCAAGTTGAAACAGCGGACGGCGTACAACGATGTGAGACCGAACAGCGGAATCCTCTGTCAAGCGCAGGACCTAAAGGAGGATTCACGCGTTGGGCTTTTGGCGGAATGCGAAGCTACCGCGGGCCCGAGCCTACCCGTGTCGCGTTCCGCGCTCGTCAGCCTGAAGCGCTTGGGCGGCAGAACGGGGCAGAGGCTAGGCACTTGACCGGCTGAGGCACTGTCACCGAAGCGCAGCTTCTCCATTCTGTCAGGGCTGAACCGGAACCAGCCGCACCGCATAGCCGCCCCCGGAAGCAAGCTGGGCCTTGAGGTGCATTGAACGATCCACCGTTCTCTTCAGAATCGAAACGTGTTTCGGCGATTGATCCGCATCTTCAGCATCGGCGTAGATCTCCGCCCGGTAAAAATCGCTGTCCAGGAACGTGAGCGGCAGGTCAAGGTTGCGAGTATCCCAATTGGTCATGCTGCCCAAGTACCATTCCCTGCCATGACGGCGCGCCATGGTGACGTACTCGCCGGGTACGCCGTTGAGCACCCGAGTTTCATCCCAAGTCGCCGGAACCGCCTTAATGAAATCGAACGATGGCTGGTTTCTGTAGACAGCGGGACTATCCGAGACCATCTGGATGGGCGCTCCATAGACCGCGTACATCGCCAGATGGTGCGCGCGTGTTCCCATCACCATCGGCGCTTGCATACGCGCCTGAAACTCTGCCTTGGTGACGTTATCGAAGCCGCCGGGCGTGTAATCCATCGGTCCAGCGAGCATGCGCGTGAAAGGAAGGGTTACGTGATGGTCGGGATTGTCCCGGCTACCCGCCTTCGACTGCTCCATGCCGGCGACCGCTTCGTAACCGAGGACGTTCGGATAAGTGCGCTCCATGCCAGTGGGCTTGGTCGCACCATGAAAGTCGAGCATCAGATGATGGCGTGCGGCCAAGTCTGCGACGCGGTAATACCAATCGATACCGCCCTGATCGTCGCGCTCGATGAAGTCGATTTTGAGGCCGGCTACGCCCCACTTCTCATACAACGGGAATGCGTCCTCCATTTGCTTGGCGGTTTCGCGATAGCCGAGCCAGATCCACACTCTTACGTTTTTCGTGCCGGCGTAGCGCACCACGTCGGGAATGTCGACGTGGCCATTCATCCTTGTGATATCGCCTTGCACAAACCAGCCGGCATCCACCAGCATGTACTCGAAGCCCGACTCCGCAGCGAAGTCCACGTAGTACTTCATATTCTCGGTGGTATAGGCCGCCTTGCCATCCGGCCCCAAGCTGCCGCTCCACCAGTCCCACGACGCCTTGCCGGGCCGAATCCAGGAGGTGTCCTGGATGGCAGAATCGGGGTTCAGGCTCGTAATGACGTTGGACTCAACCAGTCGGCCGGGCTCGGTGCCCACCAGCAGCACTCGCCACGCGGATTCATGAGGAAGAGCGCCAACGACGGCCGTTTCCGGATCGTCCAAGTGAGGCGCAAGCCGGCACTCGAATTTGTGGCTGGTCCAGCCCCCGGGAGCGTTCGTGAGATACATGGCCGTATAGTCGCGCAGGTTGGCTTCGGTGATCGCCACCCATGCGACGCCCGGCACCTCCATCAGCAGTGGAAGCCCCACCAGCACGGTGCTGCCCACGCCGCCCTGGTTGGAAAGACTGCTCGCTGACAGTTTGATGAACTCGCTCTCATACATACTCCGGAAATTGGGCAGGAAGAGCGCGTAGATGAAAGGATCCTTACTGATGCGGAATTCGGTTCCCTCCCTGGCCAGATGGAATTCCTGGAGCGAGGGCTGCTTGGGAACAAGATAGCGAAACGCGACCGCATCGTTATAGGCGCGGGCCTCGATCACCAGCGTGCGCCCGCGGTCGGCCGGCTCTTCGAGCTCAAGATGCAGAGCATTGAAATGGTTGCGCACCGAACTGGCTTTGCCCGCCAGGAGCTGATAGGTCTCGTCCTTGGTAGCGGCGGTGGCATTCACGATCCGCACGTTCGCTCCGAGAGGCACCTGGTCCTTGAGCTCGAGACGAAGCTCCGACGGTTCGATCAGTGGTTTGCCTTGAAAGGACACCTCGTAGACGAGCTGACCAACGTTGGGCGGCGGTTCCGGACTGGGAGCCGCTTCACGACCCTGGACCGGTTGGGAAGGCGAAAGGGTGCGGAAGGTGATGGCCAGACGTCCGTCGGGAGAACTGAGCAAAGCCGCGGCGGATTGTCCAAATGACGTCGCCGGGAAGATGAGTACCAAGACGGCCAAGCGAAAGCCCATGAGCTTGGTTCCTCCTTTATTGAAAACTCGTCACCAATTCGTTACCAAAGATGGAATTCATGGATGCAGACGCGGAAAGGCAAGCGGGCTTAGTGAACCAAGCATGGCACGCGATTGTAGGCTAACGCAGGCATCCGGACAACAGCGGGATTTGCAGTAGTGGGCTAGTTTGGTTTTCTACACGCGGGGGTATGGCATGTGGCCCCCTACGCCTCTAGGTATCCTACGGCTCAAAATTGAGCGGCTTTCGTGGAGAGAGTATCACCCTTTGCATAGGCGCTGGTTGGCGTTTCCTATGACGATTGCTAGGAAAGCAGATCAGTACCGCGAACTCCTAGCTGACATTGTCATGGATGAAGCTAGGATGCACGGAACTGCTATATAGGACTATACAGTCTGCCACTCCGTTGTCGCGGACGAGCAAATCCGAAATGAAATCAGGTTCTTGAATCCGTTTGTTGCGATCCCCTCCTCTGTTTTCTCCTCCTGTTGCTAGCGGTGATCATTTGCACCCCGGCATTTGCAGAAAGGGCTGATCAGGAGCAGCACGACGACGGCAAGATCGTAGGAGGATACTTCGAAGAATCTATTACGCCGGTTACAATGTCGCGAACCTGCAAGCCGCAATGGAGTGGCTAGGAGGCTCACGCACCTGAATTATGCGTTCGGCGCCGAGGCGGCGGCCGGGTGCGGCATCGCCGACGCTTGGGCGGACTATCAATCTCCATTCCTTCCCAGCGTCAGCGGTGCCCCTACGCAGGTCCGCTATATGGCAATTTTGCGGCGCTTCAGCAACTGAAGCAACTTCACCCCAAATTGAAGATTCTGATTTCACTCAGAGGAGCCGCCTCTTCAGGCTTCGCCGCCGCTGCTGCCACCGAGGCGGGACGAAATGCTTTTGCGGCTTCCTGTATCGATCGATTCATCAAGGGCAATGTCGCCCAGGGCATCTCGGCCGCCGGCATCTTCGATGGCATCGACATCGATTGGGAATTCCCGACGGCCGCCGACGCGAAGAACGCGACTGCGCTGGCGGAAGAGTTCCGCGATCAGTTGAACGCGTTAGGCAAAATGAACCACAAGCATGATCTGCTGACCAGGCGTAGACGCGTGACTGATGTTGTTGGCTTCAATGCGTGTGGTACAGTCGGCCAGATCGCTGTGGAAAGCTCTGTGTAAAACACAGCAGCTGAGATTTCCACATGCAGCAAACCACGCACTCTAAACGGATTTCGCCTATCATACAAGTGCCGAACCACGCCGCGACGTATGCACCGAAAAGGGGCATTGACAACCCTCCCCCGACCGTTTAACTTCCCCACCGTCGACGATCGAAAGGATCGGCTCAAATAAAATTGGCCAGTCCGAAGTAGATTGGGTGATCAGCCTGGTAGGGCAACCTGCTAGGCAGCCAAACCTGAAAAAACCGACAACTCTGCGAGGAGTGGTTGGGGTTTGGAACTGCGAAAGCAGTGGTTACATCAGGGGCCGTGATGGTGCATGCTTCCACGCTGTTCGCTTCCTCGCAAGAAGCGAGCGGCTAGAGCACAACCAATGTCACGGCCTTTTCCTTTTTCAAAATCTTCGTCGTGCAATAGCCTTTCCTAGTTTTGCGGTGATGGACGCGACCCACCTCATGCACTAGTTCCGTAAGAGAGAAGTCGCCATGAAGGAACAACTAGAGAGTCTCGTCTTGCAAATGTATCAAGCCGGTGTGCGATGTTCTGAAGCGGTGCGGGAGTTTCAAAAGGTTTTCATCCTTACCGTGCTCAAGGATCAAAGAGGGAATCAGTGCAGAGCTGCCGAAGAACTTGGCATACACCGAAATACGCTACGCCGTACGATCCGGGATCTGGAGATTGACATCGGCGCGACACGAGCAATGGGGAGCCGTCGACCACCGCGATCCGAGGTTCCAATGCCGCCGGTGCGCCGACGGGCGAGGTAGGTACACCTCAGCACTAATCAGTTGCAGAATTCTGTCATGTTCCATAACCCACTACGCCACTTCTTTTCTAGGTTTCGCTCCTCCCTGGAATTCTAGCGGCAGATGGGCATCTATCAGCGAGGCACCACCGTCCACCTCAATTAGCTGACCTGTGATCCAACCTGCCTCTGGCGAGCAAATCAACGCTACGGCATTACCGATGTCTGCGGGTGTCCCCAACCGGCCCATGGGAGTCCAGCCGCGTTCCTGCCATTCCCGTAGACCAGTCTGGAAGACTTCCGGCAGGCTGTTTAGCACACTGTCTTCAATCCACCCAGGGCTGATGGTGTTCACTGTGATGCCGCGGCTAGCGAGCGCGACGGCGTAATATCGCACCAAGACCTCCATTGCCGCTTTTGCCGCGCCCATCGCAACCCAAAGTTGCCAGCTTCCAAACCGTCCGCCCGGTGCGAACGCGATAGCAACAATCCTCCCTCCGTCCGACATGAGGGGGACAGCTTCCCGCACTCCGACCAGAAATGCTTTAGCCTGCGAATTCACCGCTGTGTCCCACTTGTCCAGCGTGATTTCCATCGGGGCTTCATAGAAGGTCGGCGCCTGTTCGGGCATTGCTGACGAAAATGTCGAGCAAGCCGAACTCGGACCGGACCTGCTGGAAAATTCGACTGACCTCATCTGGCCAGCAGACATCCGCCTGCACGAGAAATCCGTTCGACCCGAGTTCCTGGATTTTTTCTAGCGTCGCTTGCGCGGCATCGCGATTGCGATAGTAGTGGACCGCGATACGCGCACCCTTTTCCGCCAACTTGAGTGCAATGCCTCGGCCGATGCCCCTCGAGCTACCTGTAACCAGTGCATTTTTTCCCTGGAACAACATAAGCACCTCCGCTACTGCGGCGTAGTATGTTAGTGCTCTGACTCGTGGTGGTCAACGGTTCAGCCCATGCCTTGTGGAGACGTTTTGGGAGACCATGTGATAGATGGATACCAAGATCTTATGGCCGATCGCCACCGCGGCACGCTTATACCCACGGCGCGCCTTGAGACGGTAAAAC
>CATPCO010000229.1 GCA_955652925.1 uncultured Xanthobacteraceae bacterium
CGCCTGCCGGTAGAACGAACCGCGCGTCATCGCTTCTCTCACCGTCTGCGGGGTGAGTATGCGCTTGAGCGACTTGCCTTCGCGCAGCGCGTGTCCCGCGGCGAGCTCATCGGGAGCGACGAAGCCGCGTTCGACCACATTGTTTTCCATGGCCAGCGCCCAGCGCTGGTAATAGGACGCGGTGAGATAGACCTGGGGAGGCAGCCGCTCCTGCGCGAAGCGCGACATGTCGATCTGCCAGGCTCCGGCATAGGACATGGCGCGCTGCATCGCGAGCACGCGCCCTTCCCATGGCTCATGAAACGCCGGCTCGTTGGCCTCGGGCACGACTTTTCCGAAGCCGTCCATGCCGCCCATGTCGTGCACGCCATCCATCACGCGATCTCCTGCGCGCTCTTCGGCAGTCCGGTGCCGATCATGCAATCGCGAGTCACGAGCTGGGCGAGGCGCTCCTCGCTCCAGCCTTCCGTGCCGCCGGGGCGCATAGGCAGCACCAGGAAACGCGTCTCCGCCGTCGATTCCCACACGCGGATTTGCGTCTCATTCGGCAGCTTGACGCCGAAATCAGATAGCACACCGCGCGGATCCTTGACCGCGCGCGAACGATAGGGCGCGGATTTGTACCAGACTGGCGGCAGCCCCAGCACTTCCCAGGGGTAGCAGGAGCAGAGCGTGCAGACGACTATGTTGTGGAGCTGCGGGGTGTTCTCCACCGCCACCAGATGGTCTCCCACCCGGCTCTCGTGGCCCATGGTGCGCACGGCCTTGGATGCATCTTCGAGCAGCGCCCGCTTGAACGTGGGGTCGCTCCAGGCTCTCGCGATGACGCGCGCGCCATTGTGGGGACCGACCTTGGTCTCATAGGCCTCGATAATGAGATCGAGGGCGGCGGGATCGATGTAGCCCTTCTCGGTCAAAACCGTTTCAAGGGCGCGCACGCGCAGCTGCGTCTCGGAAAGCTCCGAGCCGTGGGCGTGCTGATCGTGGGCGTGCTGATCGTGGGCGTGCTGATGATCGTGGACGTGCGTGGCCATGGGATCGTGAAAACCTTCACTGTATCATGCTCCCTCCTCTGCAAAGCCCCCCACCCTTCCCTCCCCCGCAAGCGGGGGAGGGATAAAGGGTGGGGGCAAGGAGAGCGTTCGGGGGAATAGTATCCTCCGCGCGAAGCTAAAGTCGAGAGTTCGCCCTCGCCTCGCCTATGCGGTACGAAGGAAGCGCCCTTGTTCCAGTCTTTGCCTGCAGCTGCTGACCGCATTGACCGCTTCATTGCGGCGATCGGCCGCGCGGTGATCTGGCTATGCCTCTTGCTTGTGCTGGTGCAGTTCGCCCTGGTGCTGCTGCGCTATGCGCTGGGCATCGGCTCGATCTGGCTTGCGGAATCCATCATTTATCTCCACGCCGCTGTTTTCATGCTGGCGGCGGCGTGGACGCTGCAACAAAACGGCCACGTGCGTGTGGACGTGTTCTATTCCAAGGCTTCGCCGCGCGCCAAGGCCGCCATCGATCTCACAGGCTCGTTGCTGCTGCTCCTGCCGTTCATGGCCGTCATTCTGTGGTTTGCGGTGCCCTACGTGTCGCGCTCGTGGTCGATCCTGGAACGATCGCGGGAAGCGAGCGGACTGCCCTTCGTCTATCTTCTCAAGACACTCATTCCGCTGTTTGCGCTCCTGATGGCGTCGCAGGGAATCTCCCAGGCGATCCGTGCTTCACTCATTCTGAGATCCGCCGCGCGCGCGCCAGCGGGTCATCGCTGAGCCAAATGGGTGCGCCCGAGTTGCTCGCCGTGCTGATGGTCGCAGCCGTCTGCGTCCTGCTGTTCGCGGGCTATCCGGTGGCGCTGACGCTGGGCGGCGTATCGCTCGCCTTCGGGCTGATCGGCTCCGTCATCGGAGCGATGGACTTTTTCATTCTCGGCGCGCTGCCGCAGCGGATCTTCGGCATCATGACCAACGAGGTGCTGGTCGCGGTACCGCTCTTCATCTTCATGGGGGTGATGCTCGAACGCTCGCAGATCGCGGAGGACTTGCTCGAGACCATGGGGCGACTGTTCCGCTCCCTGCCCGGGGGCTTGAGCATATCGGTTGTGCTCGTGGGCGTGCTGCTCGCCGCAGCCAAAGGCGTCGTCGGCGCCACGACTGTGACCATCGGGCTCATCATGCTGCCCACCATGCTGCGGCACGGTTACGATCCGCGCCTCGCGGCGGGAACGGTGGCGGCGACGTCAACCTTGGCGCAGATCTTTCCGCCCGCGACCGTGCTGGTCCTGCTCGGCGATCAGATGAGCAATGCCTACCAGGCGGCGCAACTCGCCCAGGGCATATTCGCACCGCAATCGCTCACCGTGAGCGATCTCTTTGCAGGCGCAATCATTCCAGCTTTCGCGCTGGTCGCCCTCTATCTGCTTTATCTCGTCGGCGTGGCGGTGTTTCGGCCAGCGGCGTGCCCTGCTCTGCCGCCCGATAAGGCCGCCGCTCGCGGCGCAGCCCTGGTCACGCGCATCGCCAAAGTCCTGATTGCGCCGATCCTCCTCATTCTCGCGGTGCTTGGCTCGATCTTCGCCGGCGTGGCGACGCCGACGGAAGCTGCCTCCGTGGGTGCCGTTGGCACTATTCTTCTTGCAGCGATCAAGCTCGACCGGGCCGGCTTCTTCCGCGTATTCGTGCCGGTGATGACGCGCACGACGCAGGTCACCAGCATGATCTTCGTCATCCTGATCGGCGCTACCATGTTCAGCCTCGTCTTCCGCGCGCTTGGCGGCGACGACATGGTGCAGCGCGCGCTCACAAATCTGCCGGGCGGAACAGGAGGCGCGATCCTCCTTGTGATGATCGGAGTCTTCCTGCTCGGCTTCGTGATGGATGCCTTCGAGATCATCTTCGTGGTGGTGCCGATCGTGGCCCCGGCGCTGCTGAAGATGCCGGCGGTCGATCCGGTCTGGCTCGCCATGATGCTCGCAATCAATCTGCAGACCTCCTACATGCACCCGCCGCTCGGGCCGACGCTGTTTTTCCTGCGCGCGGTCGCGCCGCCCGAGATCACCACCGCGCACATCTATGTCGGCATCATTCCATTCGTGCTGATCCAGCTCTGCGCGCTTGTGGTGCTGTGGTTCGCGCCGGAGCTCGCGACCTGGCTGCCGCACAAGCTCTATGGCGGGATGTAGGATGTAGGCTGGGTCGAGCGCTTCTTGCGAGACCCAGCGTGCGCGACGCATGGCGGGATGTTGGGTCTCGTGAAGAACTCGACCCAACCTACGGAGCTTCTTTGTGAGACCCAGCATCTCGCCGCACGACGGAATGTTGGGTCTCGCAAGCGCTCGACCCAACCTACCTGGGAAGGCTGGTCGCCCCCATCAGAAACTTGTCGACGGCGTGGGCGCATTGGCGGCCTTCGCGGATGGCCCAGACCACGAGCGACTGGCCGCGGCGCATGTCGCCGGCGGAAAACACCTTGGGGATGGAG
>CATPCO010000230.1 GCA_955652925.1 uncultured Xanthobacteraceae bacterium
CGATGCGCGCCGCCACCTGCGAGGGTCCGAAGAGGGCGCCGATGCCCACGGCCGTTGCCGGATCAATGCCGGCGCGGCCGAAAATCGCAAGCAGATACGCGGACAATCCCGACGGCACAAATGCATACGCGGCAAAAGACGCCGCCACCAGAAGGAACGGCCGTCCCTTCGGCGCAGGCAGCGCGGCTGGCAGTTTTGCCGAGCCCGGGTCCGGCGCAACCGCCTCGGCGCGGCCGCGCGGTAATGCAAATGCATGCAGAGGCGCGGCAACACCGGCGAGCAGCGCGGCGTAGACAAAATAGGTCCCGCGCCAGCCCACATTCGCAATGAGAAAGTGAGTGCAAGGCCAGCTGACCGTAGAGGCGAATCCGCCTGCCAAGGTCAGCGCCGTGATCGGCCGCCGTGCGGCGATACCGAAAATGCGGCCCAGCGTGGAAAACGCAGAATCATAAAGCGAGGCGGCGGTCGCGACTCCAATGAGGGCCCATGCCGCGACATAGGCGGTGCGGTCATGCGCATGGACCAGCGCAACAAGTCCAAGCGCACCGAGAAGCGAGCCGATCGCCATCACGCGATGTCCGCCGTAGCGATCGATCAGAAACCCGACCCGCGACGAAACGACCCCTGCACTGAGCAGCGCAAGCGAGAAACCGCCCATGGCAAAGCTCATTGTCCATCCGCGATCAGCAGCGATCAGCGGGACTGTAAGCACGGGCGGATAGAAGATGGTGCCCCAGGCGAGGATCTGAGTGACCCCAAGCACGAGCACGGCGCGCCAGGGCCCGGTAATCAGGTCGCGCAATCTCACCCGGTTATGTTTGCTTGACCATCACGGTTCCGGCTGCGCAGCAGAGCCTGGAAAAATGCGGGCTCTTCGCGATGGCCTCTGGAACGTCGTTACGTGAACAGGCGGTGTAACCCAGGCGGTCGAAAAAACCTGCTTCCGAGGTGGTGACGAGATAGATCGAGCGGCATTTGCGCGCGCGCGCCTCGATCTCGAGCACAGCGACAATGGCGCTGCCCATGCCGAGCCGGCGCACAGGCGGCAAGGTCACGATCGAACGAAGGAGTGCGTCGCCGTGGTGAATTTCCAGGCCGCCAAATCCGGCCGGAACATTCGCGCGGCTCTCGAACCGCCAGAACAGCAAATGCGGATCGCCGATGTCGTCTGCCGGCAAGCCTGCCTTCGCCAGCGCAGTCTTGAGACCGTCGCGCTCCCAGGCAGCGAGCGGCATCGCCAGCAGACCGCCCACTGCGGCCATTCGGGGCGTCTCCTCACCGTGCTCAAACCAAGCAATCTAGAAGGAGCCAGCGCGCCCCGGATTGCCGGACGCTCAGTTTGCGCGTCAGGCGCGCGGAGCGCAACGGACAAAAATGCCAGTTCCGTAGCGCCCATCGATCTCAGGGTCCACGAATTTGAGGACAAGGACGCGGCCGTCGAAGGCAACGATCTCACGATCCTTCGGGCCCGGAGTTTGCCCAGCGGGCCCGATGTAATCGCGGCCACTTTGACTGCCTTTGACCCGCATCTCCTCCAATTGGGCCGAATCGGCAGGGTACATCATGACGCCGCCGGTCGGACCCTGCCCAATCACGAAGGGCTGCTTGCATTGGCCGCGAGCATTCGCCTCGGTGCGGGCGCGATCCTCGGGTTTGTGGTAGGCCGCGTATCCCCATCGCCCCACGATCTCCGACGGTTTCACCTTCGACGGAAGTTCAGGTGGAGGCAGCGCCACAGGCGTCGGTTCAGGAGTTTGCGACGTTGTGCAGGCGGCAAGCGTGCCCGCCGATAGAGCCAGCGCCAAGGCCAGCCGGCCCCCGATTGCAATTCCCATCGCTTGTTGTTCCCTTCCGCCCCGCAGATCGAAAGCGAGTCATCGATTGCGGGTACACCCTTCTACTAATCGCACCGTTAACGAGAGCCCCGTGCCCCCGCCCGCGAAGGGGCGAGCTCGTGGCAGAATAGGTCGCAGGCAAGGCAGATATGAGGCAAACGGCCTGCTTATTTGGCCTCGTGTGGTCCTCCCTGCGGAACTTTGTACCGCTGAATTTTTCAATGCTGTTGGGGCAATCGCGGATCACCTATCCCCGAGGGTCCCAGCCGAAGTCGGATTTATCCGACTTCGGCCAGCTTAACTGCCGAACTCGGGTAAACCCGAGTTCGGTCGAGAGGTGCGCAACCTGCAATGCCGCGCCATAATCAAATGTCAACGAAATCTGCTCGTATTGAGGACCTGGTGCCGTGAAGCTCAGTTCCACATTGCTGGCGCTCCGCACGCGGCGCGTCTGCCCTGCCACGGTCGCGATGTTTGTCGCATGCATGAGCGGCGCTGCGGGGGAGGAGGTCTTTTCGTTTGACCAAACGCCCGGCCGGCTGCCGAAAACCGCCATCCCTCTTCATTACGCCATCGAGCTCGAGCCCGATCTCGAAAATCTGACCTTGGCCGGATCCGAAGTCATCGACCTTGATCTGCGCGAAGCAACGACCCGGCTTGTCCTCAATGCGACCGACATCACGCTTGCCGCGGCGTCGATCGATGGTGCGAGCGCGAACGCAGCAATCGCACTCGATCCCGCCGCGCAAACGGCGACGCTGAGCTTTGCAGAGCCCGTCCCAGCCGGGCGGCACAAGCTGCACATCAATTTCACGGGAAGGATCAACAAATTCCCGCGCGGGCTGTTCTTGATCGAATATCCGGCCGGGCAGGGGATGCGGCGCATGCTCGCAAGCCATCTCGAGCCGGCCGATGCGCGCCGCGTCTTCCCGTGCTGGGACGAGCCCGCATTCAAGGCGTCAATCGGTCTCACTGTAACGCTGCCGCGCTCGTTGCTCGCGATTTCGAATATGCCGGTCGAGCAGGAGGAGCCCGTCACTCCCACGTTGAAACAGGTCACCTTCGCCGCGACCCCGAAGATGTCGACCTATCTGTTCGTGCTTGTCGCCGGCGAGTTAGAGCGCCTCTCGGCGCAACTCGATGGAACGACCGTCAGTGTTCTCAGCGGTGCCGGCAAGTCCGAACAAGGGCGATTTGCGCTCGCGAGCGCGATGCAGCTGCTGCGCTATTACAATGACTATTTCGGCCTCAAATATTCGCTTCCAAAGCTCGACCTGATCGCGCTGCCCGGCGCGTTTCGCGGCGCCATGGAGAATTGGGGAGCAATCACGTTTTTTGAGAGCAGGCTCTTGTTCGATCCCGCAGTGAGTGGCGAGGCCGCTCGCCGCAGCATCTTTAGTGTTCTCGCTCACGAGATGGCGCACCAATGGTTCGGTAATCTCGTCACCATGGCCTGGTGGGATAATCTCTGGCTCAACGAAGGCTTCGCCAGCTGGATGGAGGCGAAGGCGACAGAGCATTTCTTTCCGCAGTGGAGAACGTGGCTCAATTCGAGCGGCGCGAAAGATGGCGCCATGAAACTCGACGCACGGCGCACGGCGCACCCAATCGAGCAGCCCGTCGCCGACGAAAGCGAGGCGATGGCCGCCTTCGACGGCATCACCTACGCCAAGGGACAGGCCCTGATCCGAATGCTGGAGAGCTATGTCGGCAAGGATGTGTTCCGCGCCGGCATTCGCCGATACATGGCGGAGCATGCTTATGGCAACACCACGACGGCCGACCTTTGGCCTGCGCTCGAAGGAGCCTCCGGCAAGCCGGTCGGAAGCGTTGCCGGTACGTTTACCCGCCAGCCGGGGGTGCCGCTCGTCCTCGCGCAATCAAGTTGCGAGGACGATAAGCAGCACGTTCATCTGCGACAGGAGCGCTTCACTATTCATTACCCCGATGCGGCGCCGCAAACCTGGATGATCCCGGTCATGCTCGGGCTTCCCGACAGCGCGCAGCCATCGGCGACCATCCTGCTCGGGGGCGAGCCGGCAGATGTCGTTGTCGGGGGCTGTGCCGAGCCGCTCAAGGTCAATCTCGGCGCTGTCGGCTACTACCGGGTCGACTACGGCGAAGCGGGCCGCGCGGCGCTGCGCAAATCATTCCCGCTCATGCCGTCGGCCGATCGCGTCAATCTCCTGGCAGACGCCTGGGCGCTGGTGGAAGCCGGGCGCTCGCAAGCGCCATCCTATTTCGAGCTTCCGGAGCAGGCCGGCAACGACGATGATCGTGCCGTGTGGGACGAGGTGATCAGCACCTTGGTCCGCCTCAATCATCTCGCCCGTGGTCGCCCCGAGCGCGCGGCCTTGCAGGCCTATGCGCGCGACATGCTCCGCCCGGTCCTTGATCGCCTCGGCTGGGACCCCAAAGGACGCGAGCGGGAAGACAACGAGCTTCTGCGCGTGCGGCTCATTCGCGTGCTGGGCGAGATCAACGACACGGAAGTGATTGCGCAGGCGCGGCGGCGCTTTGCCGAGTTTCTCGAAGACCCGGCGCTGCTGCGGCCCTCGCTGCGCGCTGCGCTCGCGCATGTTGTCGGACAGAACGGCGGCCGCAATGACTATGAAGCCCTGCTTGCGCTCGCGCGCAAAGCCGGCAATGCCACTGAGCGCGCGCGTTATTATTCCGCGGCGGCGAGCGCGCGCGATGAGACGCTGGCGCGCGCAACACTCGCGCTTACGCTCACGGACGAACTGCCATACACGTTGCGCACGAGCGTCATCGGCACGGTTGCATCCGCGGGCGAACATCCCGAGCTTGCCTTCGACTTTGTCCGGCAAAACTTTGCCGTGCTGGCGCAGCGACAGGGCCCCTCATTTCGTGATTATTTTGTCGCGAGCCTGATGCGCAATTTCAGTGATCCCGGCCGTGCGGCCGAGCTGGCGGAGTTTGCGCCGGCGCACGCCACAGCGGGGGGACGCATCATGGCTGCGCGCGCGCAAGAAGCAATCCGCATCGATGCCGACGTCAAAGCCCGCGTCCTCCCGCAGCTTGCGGACTGGTTGCAACGTCGCAGCGCACACGACTGATTTGGCTAGGTGGGGTAGGTTGGGTCGAGTTCTTACGAGACCCAACATTGTATAGACTGAAAAGACCCTGACCTCCGGGCGCAAACGCGGGACTGGTCAAGATGGTGAGAACGCTGTTGGCGGGCTTGCTCTGCGCGTGGACGCTGCACGGCATGGGCTTGGCGTCCGCGCAAGCGCAAGGGGAGGCCTTTCCCAACCGGCCGATCAGGATGATCGTGCCGTTCCCGGCCGGCGGGCCGACCGACGGCATGGCACGCATCATCTCGGACCGCCTCGGTGAAGTGCTGGGCCAAACGATCGTGGTGGAAAACCGGGGCGGTGGTGCGGGCGGCAGCATCGGTGCCAAGGTGGTCGCGAGTGCTGATCCCGACGGCTACACCATCCTCATCACCCCGGGCGGAGCCCTGACCACCGGGCCCGCGGTCCACAGCAACATTGGCTACGATCCCCTCAAAGCCTTCGTGCCCGTGGCCAGTGTCATGGAATCGCCGCTCGTGATCGCGGCGCACCAGGACTTGCCGGTGAAATCGCTGGCCGACGTCGTGGCCTATGCCAAGGCCAATCCAGGCAAGATCATCTGGGGCTCGCAAGGATTCGGCACCGCGCCCCACCTGCTGTTCGAGCTCTTCAAGCTCGAGACCGGCGTCAATGTCGTGCACGTGCCCTATCGCAGCTTGTGGAACTGGGTGGAAGCACAGAGGAAACCCGCATGAAATTGGCGCCTATAGCGTCGCCCGTGCGCAGGGTGTCCTATTGGTGTCCTGATCCCGGGAATGCCGAAACCGCGCTCAGCGGGCTCCCTGGGGCCGGCACGGGCCGCTCTAGGCGAAATGGAGGCTTGGCTC
>CATPCO010000231.1 GCA_955652925.1 uncultured Xanthobacteraceae bacterium
CATTCCGCACCCACCTATACTGTCGATGAAGTCGTGCACTATTGCGTGACCAATATGCCGGGGGCGGTCGCCCGCACCTCGACTTTTGCGCTCAACAACGTGACCCTGCCGTTTGTCCTGGCGTTCGCCGACAAAGGCATTCGCCGCGCGCTGGGCGAGGACCCGCATCTGCGCAATGGCCTCAATGTGTACGAAGGAAAGCTCACGCAGCGCGCGGTGGCGCAGGCCTTGAAGCTGCAGTTCACTCCGCCTGAGGCGGTATTGCGATTATGAAATGGAGCAGCGGTCGTCAGCGACCTTTCATCTTACGAAAATAGGTCCACTCCTCCACGACGCGACCGTCGGGAAGCCGGCAAACACCGTACTCGCCGCGCGGCCCTTTGCGAATCTCACTCTTGCCGCCGCTCTTGACGCAAAACACCGAAGCGGGATTCGCAAGCGCCCAAGCTGCCTGCGGGCCAACTGCCAAGATGATCGCCAGGAAAACCGTAGCGGTTCGCATTGCGGTGCTGCAACGAATCTGCGGGCTATCGCGATGTGGTCTCGTCATTGCGGTTCAAGGCCCGCCTTGCTGGCGACCTCGCGAAAGCCGAGAATGTCGGACTCGATGACGTTACGGAACTCATCCGGGGTCGACAAATTGGCGATTGCGCCGATGCCCTCGAGCCGTTGGCGGATGTTTTCGCGCCGCAAGACCTCGTGCAGGGTATCATGCATCTTGCCGACGATCGGCGCCGGCGTGCCGGCCGGGAACAGCAGCCCATACCATCCGAGGAAACCAAACCCGGCAATGCCGCTTTCTGCGATTGTCGGGACAGCCATGATCGCCGGCCAGCGTTTGGGCGTCGCAACGGCAACGAGCCTCAGGTCGCCGGAGTCAACCTGGCCGCGGATGGCGTGATAGAGCTCGATCGTGAAGGCGGCATCGCCCCGCAGGAGTGCGCTCACGACTTCGCGTGTTGTGCGATAGGAAACCGCCTGCGCATTCATACCGGTGCGCTGGCGCAAGTCCTCCGCGATCAGATGCTGCGTCGAGCCGAGCCCCACGGTAGAATAGTTGAGCTTACCGGCGGATTTGTTCAGATATTCGATGAGGCTCTTGAGATCGCTCGCCGGCGACGCCTTAGGCACGGCGAGCACAAAGCCCGAATTGGCGAAAACTCCGACCGGCGCAAAGTCATTCACGGGATCGTAGGGTACCTGCTTGACCGTGACGGCGGACACCGCGTGGGCCATGCTGACCGACAGCGCGGTGTAACCGTCTGCCGCTGCCTTCGCGACCATTCCGCCAGCGATGGTGCCGCCGGCGCCCAGCCGGTTCTCGACCACAAATTGCTGTCCCAGGGCCTCCGATAATCCATCCGCGACGACACGCGTGGCGACGTCGGTCCCCCCGCCCGCGCCGAACCCGATGACAATGCGAACCGGCCTTGTAGGCCAGTCCTGAGCGGAAGCAAGCAGCACCTGCGTGCAGAAACATACGCTGCTGGCGAGGATCGTGAGTGCGCGCTCAATGGCCATGGTTCCTCCGATAGCGCGCTTATGGTTGCGATGGCAACGGCCACTTTGTTGCAGAGAATAATCAACTTCCGCACGCAGGTCCGATTGCGATATGGTTTAACGAGGATGGCCTTACGTGGCGCGCAAACATCATTCCATAGTCGCTGAGCGAAATGCGACACGGGCTGAGTGCGAACTGAGTTGTTGAAAAGAACGCGAGCTCATTAGCATCGTTGGCGTGCGGCAGCAATGTCGCCGCTCGGCGCGTGTGGCGTAATCAGAGGAGACAAATATGGAATTCGGCTACTTCACCTTAAGCGACAATCACTATACGAACAATTCCCGCGACGCCAATACTTTCGTGTCCGACATCCTGGCCGAGGCTCTCTATGCCGATCAGCTGGGCATGCATTCCGCCTGGATCGGCGAGCATCACTTCAACTCGCTCGGCGTACTGTCCTGCCCCGAGATCGTGCTGTCCTTCATTGCCGCACGCACCAAGCACATTCGGCTTGCACCCGCGGTCAGCGTGACGCCATTGCATCATCCCATTCGCGTCGCCGAGCAATGGGCCACGCTCGATCTCATCAGCAACGGGCGCGTCGATTTTGCTGCTGGCCGCGGCTATGACGGTCGGGAATACGCGCCCTTCCACGTTTCTTTCCAGGAAAATCAAAGCATTTTCGAGGAAGGCATCGAGGTGGTGCAGAAGCTGTGGGCCGCTCAAGGCCGCATCTCGCACAAGGGCAGGCATTACAGCTTCGATGACGTGCGAATAACGCCAAAGCCCGTGCAACAGCCGGTGCCGATCTATATCGGCTCGTTCTCCAAGCCTTCGATCGAGCTCGCCGCACGCCTTGGATGCGGGCTGATCGTTGCGCCTTTCGCCGCCGCTATGAGTTATGGCGGACTGAAACAGGTGGCCGATTTATACAATGAGACCTGCGCCAAGCATGGCCGAAAGCCCGGTCAGCTGATGTGCAGCTATTTCACCCATTTCTACGACACGCCGGAGCAAGAGCGAGCCCAAAGAACGCGCCAAATCCGCTATTACCGCGAATGCGCGATCCCGGCACTGCCCAGCGATCCCAAAACGGCGCCACCGAGCTACGCTTATTTCGTCACTATGGTAGAGCGACTGCACAAAGTGCAGCCGGAAATGCTCACCGATAACTCGGTCCTGCTCGGGAATTCGCAAGCAATCATCGACTCGCTAAAGAAGGTCGAGGCCGCAGGTTTCTGCGAGGTGATCCTGTATTTCAACGTTGGCCTAAAGCCGCACAGCCAAGTCAAGGAAGAGATGGACAGGTTCATGCGGGAGGTGGCACCTCAGTTCGAGGGCAAACACCTGGAGCGGCGTGCTGCCTAGAGCCGATCTCGATCATGTTGATTGTGATGCGGCCTCGCCGCGTGCGCACCTCTCCCATAGGGCCCCGGAGGGAGAGGTGGCGCTGCCGGCTCAATCTCAGCGAAAAACGCGCTAAGAACGCGCGACTAGGCGTGCGCGGCCGATGAAGATCACGTCGCCTTCGGCGGCGCTCCCAGATTTTCCGCGAAGAATGCGAGCGTGCGGCTCCAGGCGAGATCGGCCGCCGCCTTGTTGTAGCGCGCCGCTCCGGTGTCATTGTTGAAAGCGTGCTGCGTGCCCGGGTAGATGTAGATCGTAAATTTCTTGTTGTTTGCCGTGAGCGCCGCCTCGTAAGCGGAAATGCCCTTGTCGATGCGTTCGTCATTCTCGGCATATTGGAGGAGGAGCGCCGCCTTGATGGCGGGCACCATTTCCGCGGGCACCTGCTCGCCATAGTAAGGCACCGCGGCGGCAAGATCAGGACTGCCGGCGGCCATTCGGTTGACCACTCCGCCGCCGAAGCAGAAACCAACCGCGCCGACCTTTCCGGTGGATTCAGGGTGGTGCTGGATGAAGGGCACCGCAGCGATTGCCGCCGCGATCATGTCTTCCCGTGGTGTCTTGGCGTGGAGTTCACGTGCCTTGTCCTCGTCGGGCGGAGTGCCGCCAGCGATGGAAAGAAGATCGGGCGCCAATGCAAGGTAGCCTTCGACGGCCAGCCGGCGGGCGACATCCTCGATGTGAGGGGTAAGACCGCGGTTCTCATGAATGACGATAACGGCGGGGCGCTTTCCCAACGCTTTGGCGCGAGCCAGATAGCCGCTAATCCTGCCTTTGGGGGAGTCGTAGGAGACGCGCTCCGCCGCGAGCCTGCTGTCATCGACGGGAACCGTCGCCGCGCGTGCATGGTCGCTCGCAAGAAGAGGCACGAGCGCAGCCGCTGCCGCAGCAGAGCCGGCGAGCTCGGTCAGTCGATCGAGAAACTCACGTCGGCTCATGCCGCCGTGGGTAAAACGGTCGTAAAGATTGATGATGCTTTGGTGCATGAAATTCCTCGCTCGTTGGTAGCCCGCATGAGCGAAGCCGCCTTCGCCGAGGCTTCGGCGGCCTCACTCGCATTAGCCCGTTGAAGCTTTTGCGGAGATGGGCGACATGCGGGCTCCCGGATATCGCTACGCTCATCCGAGCTACAATAGCATAAGCCGAAAACAAAGGGCGCGGCTTGCGCCGCGCCCTCGATGCTTGATGCTTACCCGCTGAACGGATCAGTAATCCATTCCACCGCCGGGCATGGGCGGGGTCGGCGCCGGCTTCTTGGGCAGCTCGGCATCCATCGCTTCCGTGGTCACCAGCAGACCCGCAACCGAAGCGGCGTCCTGCAGTGCAGCGCGCACGACCTTGGCTGGATCGACAATGCCCTTTTCGACCAGATCCACATACTCCTCGGTCTGCGCGTCGAAGCCGAAGGTCTCCGACTTGTTCTCAAGAATCTTGCCGACAACGATCGAGGCCTCCACGCCTGAGTTCTCGGCGATCTGGCGCGCCGGCGCTTCCAGCGCCTTGAGCACGATGTTGATGCCGGCCTGCACGTCGTGATTCTCGTTGGTGATCCGGCCGACCGCTTTCTTGGCGCGCAGCAGCGCTACACCGCCACCAGGCACAATGCCTTCCTCGACCGCGGCGCGGGTCGCATTGAGGGCATCTTCGACGCGATCCTTCTTCTCTTTCACCTCGATCTCGGTTGCGCCACCAACCCGGATGACCGCGACGCCGCCGGCTAGCTTTGCAAGCCTCTCCTGGAGCTTCTCCCGATCGTAATCGGAGGTGGTCTCCTCGATCTGCTGCTTGATCTGCGAAACGCGCGCCTCGATGTCCTTCTTCTTGCCGGCGCCGTCCACAATCGTGGTCTTCTCCTTCTCGATGATGACCCGCTTCGCGCGCCCGAGCATGGCGGTCGTCACACTTTCAAGCTTGATGCCCAATTCTTCGGAGATCAGCTGGCCGCCGGTAAGGATCGCAATGTCCTCGAGCATCGCCTTGCGCCGGTCGCCGAAGCCGGGCGCCTTCACAGCTGCCACTTTGAGACCGCCGCGGAGCTTGTTGACCACGAGGGTGGCGAGCGCCTCGCCTTCGACATCCTCTGCGACGATGAGCAACGGCTTGCCGGCCTGGACGATCGCCTCGAGCACAGGCAGCAGAGCTTGCAGCCCCGAGAGCTTCTTCTCGTGCAGGAGCACATAAGCGTCCTCGAGCTCGGCCAGCATCTTCTCGGCATTCGTGATGAAATACGGCGAGAGATAACCGCGGTCGAACTGCATGCCTTCGACGATCTCAACTTCGGTGTCGAGCGCCTTGGCTTCTTCCACCGTGATCACGCCTTCATTGCCGACCTTCTGCATGGCTTCGGCGATCATCTTGCCAACCTTGCTGTCGCCGTTGGCCGCGAGCGTGCCGACCTGGGCAACCTCGGACGAGGAGCCAACCTTCTTCGCGCGCTTCTCGATGTCCTTGACCACGGCCGAGACGGCGATATTGATGCCGCGCTTGAGATCCATGGGATTCATGCCGGCGGCGACCGACTTCGCCCCCTCCCGGACGATCGCCTGGGCGAGCACCGTGGCAGTGGTCGTGCCGTCGCCCGCCTGATCATTCGTCTTCTGGGCGACCTCGCGCACCATCTGCGCGCCCATATTCTCGAACTTGTCCTCCAGCTCGATCTCCTTGGCGACGGTTACGCCATCCTTGGTGATGCGGGGCGCGCCGAAGCTTTTGTCGAGAACGACGTTGCGGCCCTTGGGGCCAAGGGTAACTCTCACCGCGTCATTGAGGATTTCGACACCGCGCAGCAGCTTTTCGCGCGCATCGCCGCCGAATTTTACGTCTTTTGCAGCCATTTCAATTCACTCCGTGTTCTTGCGGTGAGAAGCTTCTTCTCCATTCGCGCGGGAAAAGGTGCGCCAGAAGAGAGATCCGATCTGCTTTTCAGGCGACCACGCCCATGATGTCGGACTCCTTCATGATCAGGAGTTCCTCGCCATCGAGCTTCACTTCAGTGCCCGACCATTTGCCGAAGAGCACCCGGTCCCCG
>CATPCO010000232.1 GCA_955652925.1 uncultured Xanthobacteraceae bacterium
ATTTGTCGAGAGCCTCAAGCAACTCCAGATGGGTGGCAAAAATACCGACACCACGGCCGATAAGCTCAATTGATGAGCGCTCATAGATATCGACTCGCCAACCGATTCGGCGAAGGAACGCCCCAACGAATAGACCGGCAATGGAGCCGCCGATGACGATGGCTCGGCGCTCGCGGGACTTCTCAGCCATCTCCACGTATCCCCGCACTGCGCAGGCCGGGCAAGCGTAACGATTTCGTGCTCCGAGACAACGGGGTTTGCGGCGGATTACTCCCCCGCACGCGGGGGCCTCGGTTTGGGGTACGGCTTGCTCACATGCGATTGCCCTGCCCGCACGCGGGGGAGAGAAGGGAGGGGGATTCAGTCGCGTTTGTCGAGAATCCGCGGCGCCTTGATGCTTGCTTCGAACTCCTTTGCGAGCGTTCCAAGCAGCAGTACGACGATTTCCGGGCTGACCTCGAACGTGCCCCTGATCACGTTCAAAAGATCCCGGGTCGCGGTCTGCGCATCGCATCCGCGCTTGATCTCGACGAACAGGCGCAACGCATCCTCGCATCGAACGGTCACCGCTTCGCACTTGAAATCGTTGACCACGCGCTGGCGAAACAAAAGGTCCTCGAACTCCGCGTGTCCGATGTTCACGCCCTTGATCTTGAAGAACCCGCTGGTGCGATGCGCATGGCGCACGACCGGAAAGACCGAGAATGGGCCATTGCCGCTCGCGCCGGTCTCGCAGGTAACGAGATCTCCTGACATCCAGCGCAGAAAGGGCGTGACATTGTTGGTGAAGAGCGGGGTGACGAGGAGGGCGCCGACCTGACCCTCTGGCACGGGCTCTTGCGTGCGAGGATCGACGACTTCGATGAAGAACAGATCGGTCCAGATACGGAAGCCGCCGACCTGCCCGTCCTCGGCTCCCATCATGCCTGCTTCCGTCATCCCGAACGAATCGCGCAGGCGGGCTCCCCACAGGAGCTCGATCTTCTCGCGCTTCGCGCTGGAAATAGGCTCTGCTGAACAGATGACGAGCTTGACGGAACCGCTGGCGAGCTCGCGTCCGTCCTCGTCGGCGAGGTTGGCGAGGTGGAGTGCGTAACTCGACATTCCCATCCAGACGTCAGGCTTGACCTTGTCGATGAGCTCGAGCTGCAGCGAGGAGGGCGTCGTCGTGCCGGCGCCTGCCATGAGCACTGCCATGCCGCATTTCTCCGCAGCGCGCGCCATCATCTGCCCAGCTGGATGAATCCCGAGCGGAAACGAGCAATGCACCCGTTGTGGCGCGCTCACACCGGCGCAATGGAACACGCGGCAGAAACCCAGCATTGCGGCGGCGAGATCGCGATGGCTGCGCGGATAGAACAACGGCCGCCCGGTGGTTCCTCCTGAGCGCCAATATTCCGAGACGCCGTCACCGTGCGAGCCCAGCAGGCAGAAATCCCTGTAGAACTCGGCATCCGACAAGCTGCGCAGCATGTCTTTGTCGAGAATGGGAATCTTGTTCCACTCGGCCGGATCGTCGAGACGCTCGACATCGACATGGTCGAGCTTGCCTTTGAAGAAGCAAGCGCGTCGCGCCTGCGCTACGGCGTGGCGCTTGCGCGCCGATTGGATGTTGCGGATCTCCTCCCTGCTCATCGGAGGCGCAAGCGAAGGTGCGATGGAGCTCATGCGGATTTTTCCGGGATCAAACTCCCGATCCAGCGCTCCTGGGCGTTGTAATGCTCGGGCAAGTCGTTGCGCTCTTGCGCCCGAACCATGTCGACCAGGCGCAATTGCTTGGCTTGCGTGTCCTCCTCGATGCGTTCGAGAGCATCCGCCAGCATCTGGTAGTCGTCGCCAACTGGGCACACGTCAGCGCACCGGCGGCAGCCGGTGATGACGCCTGCGCCACGCAGAATGCTCTGCCACAGATTGAACATCGTCTCGCTGCGCAAGAGTTCTTTCTTCTTTTGCAAGTTCGACTCTGACAGCACCGTTTCGATGTGGCTCGTAAGCTTGGCAAATCCATAGGGCGAGCGGTACTCATCGCACGCCGGCCAATCGCGGTCCCAGTGACGCACGGCATCCGCCGGACAGGCCTTGAGACAGCGTCCGCAGGCGGGCCCGAGACAAAGGCTCTCGGTGCGACGGCGGTCCGGCTCGACATCGAGCGAAGACAGCACCGCGGTGAGGATCACGCGTGGGCCGAATTCGGGCGTGAGCAGCTGCAGATTCAGTCCGAGCGTGCCGAGACCTGCCTCCACCGCCGCGTGCGGCAGCGACAGCAACGTCGTCATGTGCTGCCTGGGGTCATCCTGGTAGCGCCACGGATCGACGTGGGTCGGCGGCACGATGATCGCCGGATAGCCCAGCTCCTCCAACCAATAGACGAGCTCGAGTGAAATTTCCTCCAGTGTCGAGATCGCAAGCTCGTCGTTGTAGAACTTGGTGCGGTCTCCCCAGGCAATGATGCGAGCGACACCGCTGTTGAGTCGCTTGGCGAGCACGATGACGCGCCGGTAATCCAGTTCCGTGATGTCGATCGGCCGGCGCGGGTCAGCAGGATCGGGCGGATGACGATTCATCAGCTCGCCGTCCGCAATCCCAACAAGGTCAGCGCCGAGCTCCCTGGCCTTGCGTTTGACATCATCGGCACTGACAGGCTGGCGAAAGATGCCGACCATTGTGTTTTCCTAATCCGTGCGTTCGGGCGCTCCGGCTGCCGCCGCGCGCTCCTGTTGCAGGCGTTTGAATTGCTGGAGTTGGCGCGAAACGATTCCCTTGTAACCCTCCGCGCCGACCCAGCGAATGTTCCAGTCGTTTAACCCGTCGCCTGGCTCCCCGCGTCGTCGCGCTGCCTGCATTGCTTTGGCCAGCGCTACCTTTTCCAGCGTTTTCTCCGGGATGATCTTCTGGGATTCTGCGAGATGTGCGTAATAGTCGTCACCCACCGGACAGACCGCCAGACAGCGCGGGCAATCGCCGAACGAGCCGACAACGCGCAGCAGTCCCTGCCAGAAGCCAAAGAAGTCCCGTGACCGCGCCATGGCGATGAGATCTTGCGATGTCGCGCCCTCGGCCTCTGCGTCCAGGGCGCGACCGAGGAACTTCAGAATCTGGGCAAAGCCGAACTCCTGCGCGTGCTCGGCGCAGCCGCGCTTGTCGATGCCGAAATGCAGCACCGCGTCGCCCGGGCAGGAGTGCAGGCAGCGGCTACATGATTCGCCGATGCATACCTGCTCGGTCATCGGCCGATCCGCCTCTAGCTTCACCTCGGTGAGCACTCCGGTAAGGTAGAGACGCGGCCCGTATTCGGGCGTGAGAATGTTGACTTCGAGGCCGAGCGTTCCGAGACCCGCTTCCACTCCGAGGTGACGTGTCGAGAGCCGGCCATAGCTTGCTCGTTTCAAACTCCACTCGGTTTCCTGCGCCGGCACCACAAACGCCGGATGCCCGGCGGCCTCCAGCTCCTCCGCGAGGCGGAAGGCCACCTTGTCCATTTTTCGCAGCACGAGCATATCCATGTATTGGACCGGAACATTCGATTTGCAGCGGAATGCGCCGGCCGGGATGTGCTGGACCAGAACGATCACGCTCTTGACGTAGGGAGAAATGCGCTCCGGCGTTTGCGGCCAAAGTGGATCCGGCGGAAACGCATTCAAGATCGCCGCGTCTGCTATTCCGACGAGATCTGCACCTAGCGCCCGGGCACGCTGCTTGACCGTTTCGGCTGCGATCTCCACGCCGCGCTCGAATGGGCTCGGCCCTGCGCCATTACCAATGCCGCTCCAGCGCTTGCGGGCGGTCTGCGACAACGCGTTCGGCATCATTTTGCAACCTGAAGCTTGATTTTCCTCATCGGCCGAGCGAGCGGCCACTGTGGCGCCTCGCTGAGGCGCTGTCAAAAGCTCAGCCCGCGACCAGACGAAAGCTCTCCCATCGCGTCGGCGCTGCTTGCAAGATCGGCGTCCAGCTGCCGCCATCGCGCTTTTTATCCGCGCTGATCAGCCGGCCCGCAAACGCAAACTCTGCGCCACTCGCCGCAAACGGGAAGGGCGAGAGCTCGTACACGCCCTCTGCTTGCGGTGTTACTGTGATGTCGACGTCTTGCGCAGCGTTCACCGGCACGTGCGCGAAGACCTCCTTGCCGCGCTGTTTCGGGTGGATGCGATGGAAATAGAGCGCCAGCGTGTCGCAGAATTGCAGCTGCTTATAGTTCTGGAAAAGGTGCTTCTCCTCGATCCATGCTGATGCTTCGCTCTTTCCGCCGAGCTCGGCTTTGAGCCGCTTTTGACGCGCTATTTCGTCGGCGAGCATGCGATCGGCCAACGGCCGGTCCTTTGCCGGGATTTTGTCGATCAACACCATCCTGGATAGGCCGTAACGCCCGTTGTAGAGACCCCAGCTGTGCATGCTCGACATGAGCCCACAATAAGGGTGGTGACGTTCGTTGAAGTCGGGCGAACGGCGGCTAGTCACCGTGATGTACTGCGCTGGAGTTTCGACCAGGTTGTACGGCAAGCCCGTGTTCGCGTCGGTTGCGGGGTCGCGGTCGAAATCGGCCCAACCGGCATCGTGATTGCCGATGATGTAGAACATCAGCTCGTGCGGCCAAATGGACTCGAAGCGCTCGTTGCCGAAGGCGCGAGCAAACTGCTCTGATAATGCGGTGTGCTCATACATCATCACCGCGAGACGAGGCTCGCCTTCGCCTGCCGTCTGAATGATCATCGTCAGGAACTCCTTTTTTACTGCCCCATCTCTGCCGGCAGATTGCGTGGCGCTGGCGCTCCCGGCATCAGATATTCTGCCAAGGCTGGATCGCCTATAGTGCGTTGCGGTGAAATGGATGCAGGAACCTCATCGTAGCATGGGAATCGGCGCGCCGCTGGCGCGGGTCGAGGACAGGCGGCTGGTCACCGGACGCGGACATTTCGTTGACGACAGGCAACTGCCCGGCATGGCGCATGCCTTCGTGGTGCGGTCGCCGCATCCCCATGCCCGCATCGTCGCGATCGACAAATCCGCTGCCGTCGCGATGCCCGGCGTGCATCTCATCCTTGCCGGCGAAGATGCTGCTGCCGATGGGCTGCGGGGGCTGCCCTGCAACGCGTATCCGCCACAGCCGCAAGGCAGCCGCCATTACCGGCCATC